>CAYUEQ010000074.1:0-1525 GCA_964443805.1 uncultured Muribaculaceae bacterium | reverse complement strand
TAAAAGTGAACAATTAAAGTTCACTTTCTTTTTTACTAAACTCATCAAATTTTTGACTTATTTTAGATTCATCTGCTTCTTCTAAGATGTACCATCCTTTTTTAAAACTAGTTTCAAATAACTTTGCTTGCATTTTAGAAGTATCTGTAAACAATTGCATGTATTCTTTATATACATGGTCATTACTTGCTTCGTTAAGTGCAATAGCTAGATTATCAACTAATAATTTAAAACTTAATAATACATCATTAAGTATATCTTCATCATTCATAGAAGTAGAAGATGGGACCTCGACTTTTTTGTTTTTAACTTGTTTTGCCATTTGTTCCTCCTTAGTTCAACATATTTAATAAGATATTATAGTTATTATTTAAAACATTTGATGCATCATCCAAAACCTTTACAACATCTTTATCCTCAACCAGTTTATTTAATTCATTTACTTTTTTACAAGTAAAAACATTGTGGCTTAACATATCTGATATAAAAGATAGGTCTTTTGTTGAAATAATATTAGGTACTTTATTCATATATTGCTCCTTTCCTTCTTATTATGTTTTGTAAAATTATTTTTATACAACAAAGTACCTTTTGAAGTCTTTCTATATATATAGTATAATTATTTTGGAAGAAGGAATATAATGAATAATATAAAAATAGGAGATAAACTTACTATTCATTGTTATAAACATAATGGAAAATTACATCGTATGTGGGATGAAGCGACGATATTAGATATAACTGAAGATATATTGATTTGTGGGAATTTTAAAACTAGAGTAACTGAAGCAGATGGTCGTACTCATAAAACTAATGAACCAGCAGTAATGGTATTCTATAAAAAACGTTGGTACAATATAATAGGTCAAATGAAAACTCATGGTTTATTTTATTATTGTAATATAGCAACACCATTCTTAATAGATGATAACATTATTAAGTATATAGATTATGATTTAGATTTAAGAGTATTTCCAGATGGTGGATTTAGAGTGTTAGATAGAAATGAATATCAGTATCATAAAAAATTAATGAATTATTCAAATGAAACCGATTTAATATTAAAACGTGAATTAGATCATTTGATTGATATGAAGAAAAAAGAAGAAGGGCCTTTTGAAAAAGGTTATATCGAAAATTATTATGAGAAATATAAAAAAATAACTGGAAGAAAGTAAAGAAATAGTAAATATTATTGTATATAATGCATATATTATATGGTATTGGTGAAATATATTAAATAGAATAAACTTTGTATTTATCGTGAAATTTACACAATAAATTAAAAAAACGACGATTTTTTCAAAAAAGTTGCAAAATGTGTTGACATTGGGATTTTGATTTGATATATTACTAATGCGCAACCCCACAGAGGGACTTAAAAATGTGCAAATGATCTTTGAAAACTAAGTAAAATGTCAATTTGAGTAGCTTAGGAACAAAACTTAAAATTTAAAGTTTACATAAACTTTTTTTATTGAGAGTTTGATCCTGGCTCAGGATGAACGCTGGCGGCATGCCTAAG
>CAYUEQ010000073.1:0-1590 GCA_964443805.1 uncultured Muribaculaceae bacterium | reverse complement strand
GTATTATGGGCTAAACTACCCACTGGGTAGTTGTTTGTCAGCCATGCTTATCCTGCTATAAATATATAATCGATTTGTGCCTTTATTCTAGTAAAACATATCTAATAAATTAGAATACTAGGTACAAAGATAGGGCCATATATTTTCAAATATAGTCATGTATATCTTTTATAAAAATATATTTATATAGGGGGAATATTTATAGAAAAAGTTAAAGTTATAAATTATGATGTTAAGGGTAATTTAATTGATCCTAAAAAGATAGTTATCAGGTTACCAATAGTGTATGAATTAATACAAAAATATTTAAACCAAAATAATTATAAATAGATTAATAACATGAAATTGTATAAAAATAAACAAATAAGTATGCTAAAATATATATTAGGAGTTGATAAAAATGCAACCTTTAAAATTAACTAACGAAAAGTTTTTAAGTTATATTACTAATGAAAGAGAAGGTCTATATTTTGATAGAAAAAGTTCTAAGATAGCACCTAGAGACTTAGCAAATTCTATAACATCATTTGCTAATGCAAATGGTGGTATTCTGGTAGTAGGTGTAAATGATGAAAGTATTATTGAAGGATTTAATGATGTTGGAATAGATAAGCTTAATGAACTTCAAAAAGCTACTACAACATATTTAAAAACTACTCCAAGATATAGAGTTGAAATTTTAGATGTTATAAATAATAAGAATATAGAAGATAATGTACTAGTTTTTCATATTGAACCAGAACCAAGTAATATTATTAAGAATGTTAAAGATGAAGTTTTTATAAGACAGGGAGATTCTTCAATTAAACTTGACTCTACTCAAATTAGAAGTTTAGAGTACGATAAAAAAGAAAGAGACTTTGAAACAGAAGTAATAAGTATATCAAGTTTAGATGATCTTGATTATGAAATGCTTGATTTATATAAAGAGAAATTGAATACAGATTTATCATATGAAGAAATTTTAGAAGCTAGAGGTTTTATTCGTGATTATGAAGGTAAAAAAGTATTAACTAAAGCTGGTATGTTATGTTTCGGTAAAAATCCAAGTAAATATTTACCTAGTGCTAGAGTTAGAGTATTAAAGTTTGAAGGGACTGAATTTGAGGTTGGTTCAAATTATAATATAGTTAAAGATAAAACATTTGATTTTTGTTTGTATAAAACAATAGAAAAAGCAAAAGAATTTATCGATACTCAGCTAAGAGAATTTACTCATTTAAGTAGTGATGGAATATTTGAAACAATACCAGAATTCCCTGAGTTCGCATGGTTTGAGGGTTTGGTAAATGCTGTGACACATCGTGATTATTCTAATAGTGGTGAACACATAACTATTAAACTATATGATGATAGAATGGAAATACATAATCCAGGAAAATTAGGTGGATTTGTTACAATTGATACTATGATGAATAAAAGATATTCACGAAACCCAAAAATTTCTAGAGTATTAGTTGAACTTGGAATAGTAAGAGAACTCAATGAAGGAGTTAAAAGAATATATCAAGAAATGAAAGACTTCTTTTTAGAAGAACCACATTACTCTGAACCACATATGAATTCTGTATTGCTAGTTTTAAAAAATAA
>CAYUEQ010000072.1:0-1613 GCA_964443805.1 uncultured Muribaculaceae bacterium | reverse complement strand
GAAATAATATTACAAAAGAGACAGTGCTTGCGGCTCTTTATAAAAATGATATTCAGCTAATTCTAGATTTTCCTTATAACCTAGATTTATTATTTCTTTATATCTAGAGTATATGTTTTCAATATACTCTTTTTCATAAGATGTTTTTCCTTCTCTATTTTTCAAAGCTTCTTTTAATAGTTCAGCTAATTCTTTTTCCCACTTGTGAGTATGAATATTATCACTTACGCCTTGTAAATATCTTAGAATATGTGCGTTACACTCGGCATTTTGATATTCCAGATCTGGATTATAATTATAAAGAATATGGTCATGGACTACTATATTTTTTTCGTTTAATTTAGTTAATATTCCATCTTTTTCTATTCCTTCTTTATTTTTACTCTCATGAGCTTTTATTAAAGCTAGTTTTTCATTTCCATAAAATCTTAAATAGCCTTGTTTAGTTTCAATTTTTATATTTGTATCATCCCAGTGAATTACTTTGCTTTTTAATATTTTTGCTTTTAAATCATCTAAAAACGTATCTAATTTACTTGCTGTTATTTTTTGTAATTTAGATATGTAACCTTCACTTAAATTTATTTCTCCATTAGTTAAACCTGTAATGTGTTTTCTTACTTTATTTATAGGCACATTAGCTTCATTCATTAATACAACTGCACTTGCATTTACATTATTTCCATAACTTGTTCCTGGTTTTAAATTGTTATTAGCGCTTATTGTTTCATTACAAGAAGAACAGTAATACTTATAAACTTTATTTCTAACTTTACTAATTGTTATATTAAAGTCTAGTACATCTGATATAAAAACATTTTTTTCTTCAATTTCATTATTACATTTAGGACATTTATTTAATGTGTGATCTAATCTCTCAGTTATTTCTTCTTCAGTAAACTTTTCAAGTATGTTTCGCTTATGTCCTTTTTGTCCTCCTTTAGACAAACCAGTTTTAACTCTTGTATTAGATATTTTAACTCCTATTTTATTGTGTGTGCCTGGTAAGCTGGAATTAGAACTATTAGTATTTAATTTTGACTCAAGTTTTTCAATTTTATTATTCAAACTTTTTAGTGTTTTTTCATATTCTTTTTTAACTTCATTAACAGATTTAGTAACCGCTTCTTGAATAAGTTTTTGAGTATTATTTTCTAACTTTTCTAGTTTAATATTCAAATTTTTATTTAGTAATCTTAAAGATGTTACTTGGCTTCTTAATAGTTCATTTTCTTTTTTATATTTATATAATTCATTCAAATTAATCACTTCTTTTACTATATTAATTATCTCAAATTAATACCCTAAAAAGCAAGAAAAACCAGCCTTAGTTATCAACAAAATAAGGCTGATTTTCAACATTGTTTTTTCACTTTTGTATTTTTTCCGTGAATAGTTACAATATAATTATCTGTTATTGACGTTATATTGACATTATATATGAAATAAAGAAAAGAAACTACTTTTCAGTAGTTTCTTCGGTTGTAGTTTCTTCTACAATTGGTTCTTCTATTTTTATTTCTTCTTCAAGAAATTCTTGTTCTAAAACTTCACTAGGTTCTTCTTTTATATATTCTTTTTCTAACATTATTTCAATATCTGAATATTGTTTA
>CAYUEQ010000071.1:0-1634 GCA_964443805.1 uncultured Muribaculaceae bacterium | reverse complement strand
CCGTATTAAAGATTAAAATGTTTTGTATGATTAAGTTCCCGTTCTTTGTTATAAAAAGGGAGAAAAACAAACAATTTACAATTTTAAAATAACAAAACAAATTGATTTTTCATAATTATATGCTATTATATTTTTGATGTATCTATTTTAATGCATCAGAAAAAGGTTCGTAATTTAGTATTTTTATAACTAAATTCCCGAACATGTATATTTAGTTGTTGGCTATTTGTCAAATTTGAAATCAAAAGATGGTTCCTTTTGGTTTCTTTTTTTAATATTTCTTTTTACGTTTTTGTCTTTCTGATAAATCTACTTTATCTGGTTTAATAAAAGAATAATTTAATTTGTTTATTAAATCTGGATATTTTTCTTTTGTTAATTCATAAGGAGTTTTATTTCCTAACTCTTCTCTAGGTACGTTATTTATATGGTTTTCCATATCTTTAATGTCTTGATTTGTTAAATTATCAAAACTTGATCCTTCATAAAATTCGTTTCCTTTAGGATAAAGCATTCTTATATAAACATGATTTTTTTCTAAAGTTCCTTTTTGCCAAGACTTATAAGGTTCACAATAAAATAAGTTTGCTATTTTATTATTATTCTTATAATCCATTTCAATTGCTAAAGGATTAAAAAATTCATGTCCATTATCAGTAAGAACAATCCTAAATACTTTTGCGTATAGTCTAATACCTAATTTAGTTTTAAGTGACTCAAACGCATTATTAACATTTGCTACATCTTGTTTATCAAGTAAAAATATTAACATAAATCTAGTTTCTTTAATAATTAAAGTAAGTAATACTTTATGACTTTCTTCTGTTCCTTCAACAGTATCCATTTCTACAATGTTCATGTTAGGATGTTTAATAATAAAATCTAAGTAATCTTCATAACTTCTGTCTTTAAGTAGTGCTAATTCTCTTTTTTGGCGATTCTTTTTATCTTTTTTTCGAGTTTTATATACAACTTTTTTTGGTAAGTCTAGATTAGTTAAAGAGAATACTCCTAAGTCAACATATTTATAAAAAGTAGATTTACTAAAAAATAATATATCAGAGTGATTAGCATAAACTTGATTAACACTCTGATTTTTATCTTTTATTAATGGAACAATAGATTGTTCTATTTCTTCAATAGTATCAGCAGTAATGTTAATACCTTCTCTAGATCTCTTAAGTAATTCTTCATATCTTTTTTGAGCCGCTTTAGAATTATAATAAAGTTTATGTTTGGTGCATCTTATTTTATCATCACAGAAGTTACATACATATGGTGCTTTTTGTAATTTTTTACATCTAGCGACAGTTTTATTAATTCCAGCTTGATCAAACGGTTCATAGAAATTACTTTTGATATATCTGTTTCTTTTTACTTCTTTTGAGATGGTAGTTCTATCTTTACTAATAGCAAGTCCAATTTCAGTAAAAGTTTTATTTCTTAACATATATTGAATTATTTCTCTTTTTTCTTCATTTAATTGTTTGAAATTTGTCATTTATAAATGACCTCCTTTTTATGACAAATAAACCAACAAATAGTATAATATATATAACAAGGTGCTAAATCAAGTTTTCAACGACTAAAAGCCCGTTACTTTAAAAACGGGAGATTACTAAACTATTCAACAA
>CAYUEQ010000070.1:0-1832 GCA_964443805.1 uncultured Muribaculaceae bacterium | reverse complement strand
TTTCGTGATGCTTGATTTTGAATTTTCTCCAAGTCTTTTTAATTCTTTTCTATTAGATAGTAAATTAATTATTTCATCTGACATCTTATTTAAATCTCTGTTTTTTATTATAATTCCATTTTTATTATGTTCAATTACCTCTAATGGTCCTTTAGCACTATCAAAAGCAATTACAGGCACGCCATAAGACATACTTTCAATTACAGTTAACCCAAATGATTCTTGATGTGACAACATCAAGTATAATGAGCTGTTATATAGTATTTTGCCTACCATGTCATGACTTCTAAAACCATACATTATAATATTTTTATCTATATTGTTTTCTTTTATCAGTTGATCTATATTATCTTTTTCAACTCCATCACCTACTATATGTAAAAATATATCTTTATTTTTGCTTGTAATAATTTTCATTAATTTAATTGCATCATCAAAAGCTTTCTCTTTAGAAAATCTTCCTACCATAACTAAGTTATTATTATTTAATTTAGATACTTTAGTTGGTATTTCATCTAAACAAAGTGGTATATATAAAACTTTTGTTTTTGTGTTTTCTAATCTTTTTTCATAAAACTCTTTTAAACTTTTTGATACAGGAATTAGATAATCTATATTTTCACACGAATCAATTAATTTACTTATATATTTCTCATCATTATTATGATGAGAATGTTCCCAAGCTATTTTAATTGATTTTTTATTTCCATATTTACTTAATATATTATTTATAAAGGGTTCATTGGAAATAAAATAATCACTTCTTTTTTTCTTGATAAATTCTTTTATTCTTTTTTTCTTTAACATAATAGCTTTAATGTTTTTATAACTACTTGTAATGAATTTTTTTATATTTAGTTTTTTAATACTATTAAACCAATTTTTACGATCAGAAATAGAATTAATTAAGTATTTTATTTTAACTTTAGAATCAATATAATATGCTGGTTTTTCTCCAGAATCATAAATCGATACAATTTCTACTTTATAAGTATCACTTAACATATTTGCGAGTGATGCAACAGCTTTTTGCATCCCCCCATGATTTAAATGTAGAATTAATATCGTTACTTTTTTCATTCTTCCACCACCCGACATGAATTATAAAATATATCATAATAATTATAACATATAAGAATACAAATAATTTTATCCTAGAATCATGATTATTAGAATTATTTGCATACCTTTATCTACTTTTTTCATTCTAAACCTCTTAAAATGCTATTTTTTCTTAATGTGTTCGAATAACACATTAGTCTTTAATACTAGAAATAACATTCCTATCATTAATAGAATATATATAAATGCTGCTGTTTGAGAATCCCCTAACACATAAAAGATTGATACTGATGCAAATAATATATTTATAATATAAATAATTAACACTGCTTTAGTTGGGGAATTTGTTTGTTTTAAAATTTGATGGTGAAAATGTTCACGATCGGCATTGCTAATTGATTCACCTTTTATTAGTCTTCTAAATATTGCAAAAATAGTATCTAATATAGGAATAGCTAAAATTACAATTGGAACTATTAAAGATGTTAAAGTAACATTTTTAAATCCAAGCAGTGCAATTACTGCAATAATAAATCCTAAGAACATACTCCCTGTATCACCTAAGAAAATTTTAGCAGGATGAAAGTTGTGTGGTAAAAACCCTAATGTTGCACCAAACATAATTAAAGTTAATACTACATCTAATCCACCTAATACATTTAATATGTTTGCAATAATTGCTATAGTTAAGAAATAAATTGCTGATATTCCACTTGCAAGTCCATCTAAACCATCTATTAAATTTATTGCATTAATAATTGCAACTATAA
>CAYUEQ010000069.1:0-1884 GCA_964443805.1 uncultured Muribaculaceae bacterium | reverse complement strand
GGAATTACCTATGATGAATACTATGCTTATTATTTAGATAATTAAAAGAGAAAAGCTAAAATCACTTTTCTCTTTTTAGTTTACCTTATAAACAAATTTTATTTTAATAGTTTATTATGTTTTTGGTATTCTTTACTTGAATATTTAATAGCACCATCTTGAGCAAGACGATATAAAACAAATGATTTAGGATATTTTTCTTCAAAGTTAATACTATAATTTGGATTTACTTTTATTTCATTATAATATTCGTCAGATACCATCCAGTTATATGCTTGCTTATCAGCTTTAGATTCAATTTCATCTATATAGTTTTCGATTGAAATTAAACTTTCTGATTTAGCTTTATTAAAATCAGTTTTACAATGAGCAAGTTCATGCAATAAAGCAAAATATATATCAGCAATTCTTAAATGTTTACGTGTTATGTATATTGCTGGAATTTTCCGATGCACTTTAAATGCACCTCTTATTTTAGAACCTGGGATATCATCCTGAATTACTAAAAAAATTCCCATTTCATTAAATTTATTAATTAATTCTTTTTCATTAAATTTTTCTTTTTTAGCACAGTCTAAAATGTAATTAACTAGTAGTTCTATATTACTGTTTTTATATTCTCCCACTTTTTGATTCAATGTTTCTCTGTAACATTTTTCAAGCCATAATAACAACAGCTCTGGTTTATTATTTTTACTTTTATAAAATGTAGTGTTTTCAATCTCATATATTTTCTCTGGAGAACTTACTCTTAAAAATTCAATAATGTCTTTTATAATTTCTAACTTACTACCTACATCAACAAATGGTATATAGTTTTCTTTAATCAAATAATTATAACTAAATTTGTTTAAAAAAGTTAATTCAGTAATATTATGTTCATTTAAATATTCTTCTATTTTTAATTCTAGTTTATAGTTTGATTCTATTTTATAAATATAATCAACTGAAATACCTGTCACAAGTGAAATGTTGTTAACAACTTGTGAAGATAGATCACTAGAGCCTGACAATATATCTATTAAATGTTTAGGAGTTATTTCTATTCTGTTAGCAAAGTCTTTATTAGTTATATTGTTATATTCTAAATAATCTATAAGATAATCTTTAAATCTAATTTTTTCCATATTAAATCACTTCCTTATTAATGTTTTTATTTTCTTTTTATATCTTTGTAATGATCCATGCTAATTTCTTCTAATATTAGTACATTATATTCTATATTTAAAGAAACAATTAATCTAATTTTTCCTCCACCTTTTGATAGTCTAAAACTATATAAGCCTGAATATTTATGTTTTAAAGCTTCTAATCCATACGTCTTCGATATAGGATTATTTTGTAAGTCCTCGACTGAATTACATTGTCTAATATGAGTTAAAATTTTTTCCAATCTTTCTTGTTCATAATAATATCGTTTTAATTTCTTTTCCTGATTTTTAAAATTTTCTCTGTTTATTTGCAACGATGCCCTCCTTCATGCCTCCTCTGTTATATTTGAATATATATTAACATAAATGTTAATATATATCAAGAGGGAATAATTTGAAGATTTATGATTTTCAATAAAAACCCTCTTACTATTATTGTTGTAAGTGGACATCGAGTTTCCTTTTTAAAACCAGAACTTTTACTTAAGTTAAATAACTCTAAAGTTCTTGATATATGATTAGCATCTTTTTTATTATAGTTTTTAATATATTTTATTATAGATTTATTATTAGTTCAAAATCCAAAATTTACTCCTGAAAAAATGATATATCATTATAATTAACTCAAGTTTGACATACTAACAAAATCCTACCATTAAAATGATAGGATTATTGGTCAATTATATGGTGTCCCAAAGAGGATTCGAACCTCCGACCCCAATCTTAGGAGGAT
>CAYUEQ010000068.1:0-1979 GCA_964443805.1 uncultured Muribaculaceae bacterium | reverse complement strand
TGTTAAACATTTTTGAAAATGTCACCTTTTAACATTACAAATAACCAACAAAGGTAAACTTTGTTGGAAATATAATTATTGTTGTTTCAATCTAAAAAGCAAGGGTTTATAAACTCACTTAGTTCGCCCTTGCTTTTTATCTTTCAACTTTTCATTTAATATTAACTCTAGATCTTTTTGATTGTTTACTATTTTTTGTTTTTTGATTTCTGAATCCTGAAAATGACTTTCGATTTTTTTAGTATTATAAACTTTATTCCTGTATCTTATTTTTAATGTATTATCAAATATATTTTCTAAGGTTTCTACTTTAGTGTTTTTATACATAGGATAATTATTATCATCATTATTTTTTATAATATAATAATTGTTATTGTAAGATATACAATTTCCGTTTAATATAACCCTTGTATTTCTTATAGTAAATATTAGTGATAAGTCTTGTTTAGGAGAAAGCTTAACGAATCTACTTACTTTATATTTAGGAAGATAAGAAAATTTTTTATTTAAATAATATTTGTATTTTGAATTAAAGAATTTGTTTAAATCTGAATAAGTTTTAATATCATATCTTATAATATCGTTTAATAATCTTCCTTGAATAGTAGAATTAGCTTTCTCGACTTTTCCACTGGCTTGTGGTGTATTGGCAAAAATTAATTCTATGCCTAAATCTTGACAAATAAATCCAAAAGCAGTTAAATTTCCATCTACAGGTGATTTAAAAATTGTATGTTTGTCTGAATATAAAGCCTCTGGAATACCATATTCTTTCAAAATATACATAAGCATATGACAATAACCAAGTAAACACTCTTCTTTCATAAAATAGCCTGCAAGTATTTCGCCAGTTGCATCATCAATAGCTAAATGCAAAGAAAATTTGATGCCATTTTGAAACCAATCATGAGGAGTTCCATCAATCATAATTAATATTCCTCTTCTTGGAGAAGGATCTCTTAGTGGGTGAATTTCACTAGACTTGTTAAACCTTTTATGTTTAATAGGACTTTTCCAACTTTGTTTTCTATATAAATTACAATAAAAAGAGTAACTTCTTATTTTTAAATTATTCTCTTTAACAATGTTTGATAACCTTTTGTTACAAATGACATCTTCGTGGTAAATATCCATAAATTGCGATATACTACAGTTAGGATATTTTTTCTTGAATTCTGTTATAAAGCTAACTTCTAAATCATCAGCTGTAATACTAGGTTTTCTACCAATATTACCATGTAATAGAATAGAATCAATATCCTTATTTTCAATTTCGTTTTTAAATCTAATAAGTTGTCTTTTTGAATAACCAGATTGTAATGATATTTGTTTATAAGTGATTTTAATTTCACCATTATTTTTTTGTTTTAAAAGTTTCAAAGCTAATTCTTTATTTTTCTTCATATATAATATACCTCCTTTCATAGAGGTATATTATATGTTAAAAGGTGACATTTTCAAAAAATTAATAAAAGGTGACATTTTTAAAAAGGATTAACACAATCCTATTTTTTATTGACAAGTATAATTATTTTAGTTAATATATATATCTGTTTATAAAAGAAAGGGAGATAAAAAATGGATAGTTTAAATCAATTAAGAAAAGAATTAGATACTAAACTAGAAAATATACCACTAGGTAATCATATAAAAATAGATATGCCAATATCTAGATTAGAAAAATTATTATTTAAATCAACCGAAGATGAAAAAAAGTTAGCGCTTAAGAATTGGAAAAAAATTGATTTAGAAAACATATCTTTTGAAAATGTTGATGTTAGAGAATTAGACTTTTCTCATACCAAAAATGTAAATTTAGATCCTCAAACAATATGGAATAAAAATTTATATGGAGTAATCTTACGTGGAATAGATTTTACTGGAAAGAAATTTGATAATGTATTTCTAGAATCTACTGACTTTAGTGGAGCTACTAATGTAAACTTAGATCCTCAAACAATATGGGAAAAAAGTCTATA
>CAYUEQ010000067.1:0-2262 GCA_964443805.1 uncultured Muribaculaceae bacterium | reverse complement strand
TCTTTTAAATTTTTCTTCATATATTTACAAGCTATATAATTAAAATATAACTTATCATCTTCTAACTTAGGATAATTAACAAACCCCTCTACCTTATTTTTACATTCTAATAAGCTTTTACACTTAGAACAGTTATTAAGCTCTTCTAAAGTATTTTCTAACTTAGAAGTATAATTAATCGCGACTTCTTCCTTAACTTTTAAAGTATTAATTAACTTCTTAAATTCAGGATTCTTTATTGCTTCTATATAAGACTTCTTTAAAGCACTCTCTAAATCATATTTTTGATATTTTTTAGTTTCTTGTTCAATACTCTTCATACTACTCTTGTATGATTAGTTTATAACTTATTTGAGTAAGAGAAGTGTTACTTTTTCTTTATAAGTTATAATAATCACACATTCCTTTCATATTTTACTTATCATAAATTTGTGTGTATTATATATTTGATAACTCTGTGGATTATTTATTTTACCTGAGGCTTCTAAATTTATTAGAATGACTTCTTTTAGGAGACTATAACCACAGTTTTATTATTTACTAATAAGGTGGATGTAGCTGATATTTATCATGACTACTTATTTCGTGCAAGGTTGTAATAATAAGACTTAATGTGGGTTACAAAGTTATCACAAATTGTTCTATAGGAGGTATTTAAATGAACAAGATTATTATTGGCATTGATATCGCCAAAAAAGAACACTATGCTTCATTTATTAATTCCAGTGGTGAAATTTTAATTAAACCTTTTAAATTCACTAATGACCTAGCTGGTTTTAAAATTCTTGAAGACAAGCTCAATTTATATCCAATTAATGATATTATTATTGGATTTGAATCTACTGCCCATTACGCAAATAGCTTAATGGTTTACTTCTTTTATAAAGGATATGATTTAACAATTATTAATCCTTTAAAAACACATGCATTAAGAAATATTAATATTCGCGGTGCTAAAACAGACAAGATTGACGCTAATTTAATTGCTACTTATTTAAGAAGCAATGATTATAAATTAGTTGACCAGTCATTTATTGATTTAATTGTACTTAAGACATTAGTTAGAAGTAGACAAAGTATCGTTACTTCTCGAACACAAGCTAAAATCAGATTAGTCGCTGCTTTAGATCAAGTTTTTCCAGAGTATTCATCTTTTTTTAAAGCTTCACTTCATGGTAAAACTAGTTATACTTTATTAAAAGAATGTCAAAACCCTAAAGATATAGCTGAATTACATTTAACAAAACTAACAAATATCTTACTTAATAATTCTCATCAACGTTTCGATAAAAATAAAGCAATAGAATTAAAAGAAATAGCTAAATCTAGCATTGGTTTAAAAAACTCTGCTTTAGAGCTGAATATAAAACATTATATTGAGCAACTTGAAATGCTAGACAAACAAAAAACAGAAATTGAAAAAGAAATTTCTATTCTGCTTGAAAATCTTGATTGCCCATTAATATCTATAAAAGGTATTGGTACTGTTACAGCAGCAACAATCATTGCTGAAATTGGCGACATTAACAGATTCAAGAATTCTTCAAAGTTGGTAGCGTTTGCTGGATTAGATCCAAAAGTAAATCAGTCTGGAAACTTTAATGCATCATCAGTTAGAATGAGTAAAAGAGGTTCAAAACAGCTTAGATATTCACTAATTTTCGCTTGTGAAAATTTAGTAAGAAACACTACAACTTTCGCTGAATATTATAACAAAAAACGTGAAGAAGGTAAATCCCATTATCAAGCATTAGGTCATTGTGCTGGTAAATTTGTTAGAATCTTATTTAGAGTTCTAAAAGACAACACAGAATTTAATCTTCCATAAAACAATTTCAAAGAACATCTATTTTAATGTCTTCGTTGACATATCATGTTTAGAAAAATTTTTAAAATAATTTTTAAAAACTTTTTTTCATGGAAACATCCTAGTCAAGTACTTTTTTGAAAAAAAGTACTTGACTTATCATAGGTGGTCTCCTAATTGCTTTTATTTAAAAGAAGCACTATCTTATGATTATTATAATTTTTTAATCTTTTCTTTCTTTAATTGATATATTATCACGAAGTTTAATTACTTAAAATAAAGTTGCATCAGAA
The DNA here is from genome assembly GCA_964443805.1 of uncultured Muribaculaceae bacterium. Lineage (GTDB taxonomy): Bacteria > Bacillota_I > Bacilli_A > RF39 > UBA660 > CAYUEQ01. Next base: position 162 of record CAYUEQ010000067.1, on the reverse strand, counting down.
CTTTCTAAAAGAAATTCTTTCACATTGTTTTTATACGCATATCTCAAATTCATAATTTTATTATATATAAACTTAAGAAAAAAAACAAATTAATTTAATTCTTTTAATTTGTCTTCTTTGTTTATTCTTTTAATTTGTCTTCTTTGTTTATTCTTTCAAATA
>CAYUEQ010000066.1:0-2372 GCA_964443805.1 uncultured Muribaculaceae bacterium | reverse complement strand
ATAATTTACATTATAAATGTTTGTTTGTCAAGTTATTCTTACTGTTCTTCTTTTTTTTGTGTTTAACTTATGATAATGTCTTAAGTGTTATCTTTTGAAAATGTCTCAAAGATAATATATACTATATCACTGAGGTGATATATATTGAGAAAGGTTATTTTAAGAATGAAAGAAAAAACGAAATATGAAATTATTAAAGAACTAGTTGATCATAACGGTAATAAAAAACGTGCCGCTTTAAAACTAAATATATCTATAAGGCAAATCAATCGCCTAATTATTATTTATAAGGAGAAAGGTAAATCTGGTTTTATTCACGGGAATCGAACAAGAAAACCAAAGAATACACTAGATAAATCTATCTCCAATGACATTATACTACTTTATAAGAATAAATATCAAGATTTTAATTTTTGTCATTTTAAGGATTATCTTGATGAAGAAGAAAATATTCATGTTTCTTATAATTTTATTTATAATACTTTTAAAAAAAACGGTATACTCTCTCCTAAAGCTAGAAAAGTTACCAGAAAAAATTTGAAAAAAGAATTATTATTAAAAGATAAGAAAAACAAAAATAAAACTGATGAAGAAATCGATTTAATTGTTAATCATGAAATTAGTTTAGAAGATTCTCATCCTAGAGGTGAAAAGCCTAAGTGTTTTGGAGAAGTTATTGAAATGGATGCTTCTGAACATCTTTGGTTTGGCGATAAAAAATCACATCTTCATCTTGCTATTGATAAAGCGACCAGTACTATTATAGGTGCTTACTTCGATGTTCAAGAAACTTTATCTGCTTACTATCATGTTTTTTATCAAATCCTTACTAATTATGGCATTCCTTATAAATTTTTAACTGATAACAGAACTGTTTTTAATTATATGCGTTTAAATCCTGATAAAAGAACTTCTGATAAAGATGTTTTAACTCAATTTGGTTATGCTTGTAAAGTGTTAGGAATAGATCTCGAGACTACAAGTGTATCGCAAGCTAAAGGCTTAATTGAGCGTACCAATGGTACATTTCAAGGCAGACTTATCAATGAACTTAAATTAAACGGTATAAACACAATTGATAAAGCTAATGAGTATTTAATAAACGTCTTCGTTCCAAAATTTAATAATAAATTTGCTATGGACTATAAAAAGTTTGAATCCGTTTTTGAAGCATCTCCCTCATTAGAAAAAATAAACTATACACTTGCTGTTTTAACTCCTAGAAAAATTGATAATGGTAATTCAATTAAGTTTAAAAATAAATATTATCAACCTTATTTAAATAATGAATTAAAATGTTTTTTACCCAAAACTGAAGCGTTGGTTATAGAATCTTTTAATAAAGACTTACTAATCACTATTGGTGATGTGGTTTATGAATTAAAAGAACTTCAAAGAAATAAAAGATTTTCCAAAGAATTTGATGAAGTAGTTGAAATAAAAGAAAAAGAAAAGTATATTCCTCCCATGTCTCACCCTTGGAGAACCAAATCTTTTAAAGAACAGTTAAGAAAAGCACATACCAATCATGTATATGCTTAACAATTATTTAACGGGATATTTTCCCGTTAATGTTTGGCTTTTTTTAAGACATTTTCAAAAGTTATTGACAACTAATAAACTAAAACAGAATATTTTTAGAAACTTCATTTATATCTAGATCATCATTAGCTGCATAATATTTATTATAATGATTCCTAGCATCCTTTAAAATAGTTTTACCTAGAATTTCCTTATCTTTTCTCATAGACCTTATCTTTTTATATTCTAAATCAATAAAAGATTTACGTTCTTCCTCACTAATACAACTATCCATAGAATATATACTACGCCATTCATCATTTGAATAAGCAAGTGCCGTAAGCATTAAAAAACTATTAGCACCATACTTTGTTGAATTAAATATCCCATCATTTACATTTATTTCATTATCTTCTGTTGTATTTAAATATAATTCTGCTAAACACAGTAAAACATCCCTCTTATTTAAAAATTCTTCACTCATACTTCTAACCTACTTTGCTTTTACTATAATATCATAAACATTAATAAAACTCTAATTAAATTTTCCTCTTCTCATATCTCCAAGTACTTTTTCCCTATTTTTACTTCTTTTATAATCACTATGGTGGTAACCTATATCACTAGAATAAACAGGTGGTAAATCATATAAATCAGCCATAGCTCTACTATAAGAAATTAGTTTACACTTAAGTAATTTATGAAATATAAGCGGATCAATATTAAAATCTTTCGCAAGTAATCTTCCCTGATGATAAGGTAAAGGTTTTAATACTTCTGAACATTCCTTATAACTACCATCTTCAAAATAAATATGACAATTTGGTTTAATAACTATCTTATTAATTAAC
>CAYUEQ010000065.1:0-2565 GCA_964443805.1 uncultured Muribaculaceae bacterium | reverse complement strand
AATATTTCAACTTATAAATATTATTACCATAAATTAGCACTCATATATTGACAAGTGCTAAATATAATATTATAATAGGATTAGCACTGAGGAAAAAGAGTGCTAATTTAAGGAGGTGACATAATGGACAAAAGACAAAAAGAGGTACTTAAGGAAATTGTTGAAAATTATATCAAATATGTTAAACCGATTGGCAGTAAATCTTTGTGTAAAAGATTTAAGTGCTCCTCAGCAACTATAAGAAATGAGATGTCTGTATTAGAGTCTTTGGGATATATAGAAAAGAATCATATTTCATCAGGTAGAATTCCTAGTGAAAAAGGATATAAATACTATGTAGAAAATTTAATGAAACCTAAAGAGCTAAATGGTGAAGATATGTTGAAATTGCAAACGATTTTGAGTAATAACCAATTAGAGGTTAGTGATGCTATTACTAAGTGTGTTCAAATTATCAGTGAGATAACTAATTATACTAGTGTAGTCCTTGGTACTAAATCATCAGAGAACACCTTACAACAAGTAAATATTATTCCTCTTAATAACTTAAAAGTTGTTGCTGTGGTTTGTACTGATAAAGGTATTGTTCAAAACAAACAATTTAATTTACCAGAGAATACATCTATTGAAGAACTTGTAAAGACTTGTGAAATTATTAATAAAATGTTGGTAGGAACACCGATTAATGAAGTTTCTGAAAGGCTAGAGTATGATATAAAACCTATTTTATCGAAAACGATAAAACAATATGAAGCTGTTTATAATATATTCTATGATGCATTTTATAATTTTCAAAAGAATTCTAGTAATGTATTTTTTAGTGGTAAAACTAATATCTTAAAAGCTCCTGAATATAATGATGTAGCAGAAATTAAGAATATAATTAATAAGTTTGAAGATGAAAACCTTATCAGAAAAATCGAAGAAAAAGATCAGGGAATTAATATTTATATTGGTGATGAGAGTGAGATAGATCCTAATGTCACTGTAGTTAAAACAAAATATAATCGTGGTGGAGAAGAAGGTACAATAGCTATTATCGGTCCTAAAAGGATGGAATATGCTAAAGTTGTAGGTCTACTCGAATATATTAGTCAGAATTTAGGAGGCAATAATGACGAAATCAGAGACTAAAAAAGTAGAAAAGAAACCTAAAAAAAATAAAGAAGTCTTGAAATTAGAAAAAGAAAATAATCAGTTGAATGAAAAAGTTATTAGATTATCAGCTGAAATACAAAACATCACGAGAAGGAATAATGAAGAAAGAGAAAAATTGTTGAAATACGAAGGAGAAGACTTTATTAAGAATCTACTTTCAGTAGTCGATAATTTTGAAAGAGCTATTGCTCTAGATGATAACGTCTTAGATGATGAGGTTTCAAAATTCTTAAGTGGTTTTAAAATGATGTATGCCGATTTAATTAATATTTTAAAGAATATTGGTGTAGTAGAAGTTAAAGCTATGGGAGAAGAATTTGACCCTAATCTAATGGAAGCTGTTATCACAGAAAAAATCATTGAGGAAGAACCTAATATAGTTTTAGAAGTATTCCAAAAAGGGTATACGTATAAAGACAAATTACTAAGACCAGCAATGGTTAAGGTAAATGAATAATTAAAAGGAGATGAAAAAAATGTCAAAAATTATAGGTATTGACTTAGGTACAACAAATAGTTGTGTATCAGTATTAGAAGGTGGAGAACCAAAGGTGATCCCAAACCCAGAGGGAAATAGAACTACTCCATCTGTAGTTGCGTTTAAAGGAGAAGAAGAGTTAATTGGTGAAACTGCTAAAAGACAAGCGGTAACTAACGTTGATAATACAATTGCTTCAATTAAACGTAAAATGGGAACAAAAGAAAAAATAGAAGCTAATGGGAAGAAATTTACTGCTGAAGAAATTAGTGCTAAAATAATTGGTAAATTAAAATCAGATGCTGAAGCTTATTTAGGGTCTGAGGTAAGTAAAGCAGTTATTACAGTTCCTGCATACTTTAATGATGCACAACGTCAAGCAACTAAAAATGCTGGTAAAATTGCTGGTCTTAACGTTGAACGTATCATAAATGAACCAACTGCTGCTGCACTTGCATATGGACTTGATAAACAAGAAGTTATGCAAACAATTTTAGTTTATGACCTTGGAGGAGGAACATTCGATGTTTCGATCCTAGAACTAGGTGAAGGTGTATTTGAGGTTAAAGCAACAAGTGGTAATAATAAACTTGGTGGAGATGACTTTGATCAGAGGATCATGGATTACTTAGTAGCAGAATTTAAAAAAGAACAAAGTATTGATTTATCTAAAGATAAAATGGCGATGCAACGTTTAAAAGATGCTGCAGAAAAAGCTAAAAAAGAATTAAGTGGAGTTAGTACAACATCAATCAGTTTACCGTTTATAACTCAAGGATCAGATGGTCCACTACACTTTGAAACTAATTTAACAAGAGCTAAATTTGAAGAATTAAATAATGACTTATTTGAAGGTACTATGGATCCAGTAAGAAAATCATTAAAAGAAGCAAAAATGAAAGCAAGTGACATTAATAAAGTTATCTTAG
>CAYUEQ010000064.1:0-2571 GCA_964443805.1 uncultured Muribaculaceae bacterium | reverse complement strand
CCTTACTTTCTAAATTAATCTTAGCATTTTAAATTATATTTATCAAGAGATAATTGTTACTATTCACAGCTAAATTATAAAAATATAAAAGAAAACACATGTTTATGAGAAAAGTATGTGTTTTCTTATTGACAAATAGTTCAATATAGTGTATACTTTATATATAAAGTATACAGAGGTGTAAAGATGTTAAATATTATTAAAGTAGAAATGCCAAAAGATAGAGTTTATATTATTAAAAGAAACAAGAGTCAAACTCCTTATGTTTATTATGTTTTAAAAACTTACAGAAATAAAAAAGGACAACCTACAAATGACAATATCTTAATTGGAAAAAAAGATGAAGAAACTGGTATGTTAATACCTAATGATAATTATTTCACAGTTTTTGATTGTGAAATAATTATCAATGTTAAAGGAGTTAAAAATCATGAATGATTCAAACTATAAAAAGTATCAAGATTTATTAAAAAAACATAGATCTTTAGAAAAAAATTACGATCTTCTTAATAAACAAAAATCAAGTATAATAAAAGATATTGATAATCAGGTTAATAAAAAAGTAATTCTAGAATTAAATAAAAAAGAAAAGGTTTTTGACGAAAAAATAAATAAGTTAAATAAAGAAATAAATCAAAAAGATAATATTATAACTGATAAAGATAAACAAATAGAAGCATTAAAAAAAGAAATTGCTAGAATAACTTCAGTTATGAATAATGATTCTAATAATAGTGGTATCCCCACCTCTAAAACACCTCTTAATAAAACTAAAAAGATTCCAAATTCACGAGTTAAAAGTGAAAAACAAGTTGGTGGTCAAGTAGGTCATTCAAAAAACAAATTAGTTGCTTTTGATATAGAAGAAGCAACTGAAATAGTAGAAGTTATTCCAGAAGAATGTCCAAAATGTAAGCACCATAATATACAAGTTTTAGATACTTCAAATAATAAATGTGAAACTGATTATGATGTTAAAGTAATTAAAAGAGTGTATAAATTTAGAGATTGTATGTGCTTAGATTGCAAAACAACTTTCACTGAAAAAATACCTAATCATTTAAAAGAAGAAAATCAATATGGAACAACTATTCAATCTTTAGCTGTTTGTTTAAGTAACGAAATTTATACACCTTTTAATAAAACAGTTAAATTAATTAAAGGAATAACTAATGATGAAATATCTCCAAGCGAAGGATACATTACTAAATTACAACCTAAAGCAGCAAATTTATTAGATGTTTTTATAAATGATTTAAAAAATCATTTAATAAAACAAGCAGTATATGCGTGGGATGATTCAACGGTAATTGTTAACACTAAACAAGCTACTTTAAGGACTTATTGTACTGATTCTATCGCATTATTTATTGCTCATGAAAAGAAAGATAAAAAATCATTAGATGAAGATAATATCTTTTTGAGAACTCCTAGAGAAACTATTGTAATGCATGATCATTTGTTAATTAATTATAACTCTGATTATTATTTTGAAAATGTCGAATGTTTAATTCATTTGATAAGACGGCTTAAAAAGATGAAAGAAAACACTGATCATTCTTGGTTAGATGAATTAATAATATTAGTATCTAATGCAAATAAAGAAAGGAATAAACTTATAGATGATCAAAAAACTTCTTTTAGTAAAGAATATATAGAAAAGATATATTCTGAATATGATAAAATTCTTATCAAAGGAGAATTTCAAAATGATGAAGATAAAAACAATTATTTTAAACAAGAAGAAATAAACTTCATTAAAGATTTAAAAAAATATAAAGAAAATTATTTATTATGGATAAAAAACTTTCATATTCCTTCCACAAATAATATAAGTGAAAGAAGTCTTCGACCAATTAAATCAAAGATGAAAATATCTGGACAATTTAAAAATATAGAATTTGCAAAATATCATGCAATAATAAGAAGTTATATTGAAACTTGTAAAAGAAACGGAATTAATATAATAACCGCGTGTGATAGATTAATGAGAGGAAATCCATATTCTCTTGAAGAAATCTTAAATAAAGAAAAACAAGAATCTAATTAATTCTTGAGTTTTCTTGTTTTTTTTCATTTTAGCTGTGAATAGTAACGAGATAATTTGTCAGTATGTAAAACTCTTTACATTAATCAAATAGACTTAATTGACTTGATTCTGGGAGGTTATTAAATACTCCTAGACTTCTTAGTTTTTCTATGGTTGTTTGATTTACTTTTCCCCTTAGTTGAACATCTTCAATACTTACAAATCTTCCATTTGTTCTTTCTTGGATTACTTGAGCTGCAGCGTTTTCTCCTAGTCCATCTAAAGCACTGAAGGGAATTATTAGTGATTTTTTATCTTCACTTATTAGGAATTCTTTAGCTGCACTTTGTTCTAAATCAATATTTTTAAAGCTATAACCTCTTACTACCATTTCTAGAGCTATTTGTAGAACATCTAGTATTTCAGCTTCTTTGTTTGTTTGATCGTATCCTTTATTTTCTAGTTCTAGGATTCTATTTCTTATAGCGGCTTCTCCTTTTATTAAGGTTTCTACTTCAAAGGCATTACATTTTATTGTGAAA
>CAYUEQ010000063.1:0-2707 GCA_964443805.1 uncultured Muribaculaceae bacterium | reverse complement strand
TATGAATTAGTGAAATTAGTTCGCGAGAATGGAGGTACTGAATCTGATTTATCTACCATATCTGCTGAATATATTGCAGACAATGACACACTTCAGAAAATTTCCGTTGAAAATTTAATCGGTAAAGCCATTGATTTAAGAGATGCCCAATGTGGTCTTAAGTGGGTTTCAAGAGGTTCTGGTGGTAATTGGGGTGGTATAAAAATTATACTGAATAAACTAAAATCCCCTAATCAACAGAAGGGAGAATAACCTATGATTAAACGAGACATAAAAAGATATGTGTCACGTTTAAGAATAGATGATGAAGTATGGGTATATTTACCTGTATCAAAAACTATAGATCAAAAGAAGAGAGAAAAAATTATACTCTCTTCTATATCTATAGGAGTGATAATTGCTGTTTTTTCATCATTACATTTATTCTTAAACTTTAATTATTACGGGAAAAGTGTGTTGCAACCAAATTTAACTAATCAAGCAGAACTAAATTTTTTTTATTTAAATGTATTAAAACTTTTCGTTTTGATGCACTTAATCATATTAACATTATGGATGTATTTCCACTCAAGTTATTCAAAGATTAAAAATTGGAGACTTATAAGGCTCTTAGAACGCGCTACAAGCGAATTGGATTTATTGAGACATCATCATGTAAACCAAACAGAAGAGCCTGTAAGAACTATAGAATGGCAATTTATATATAAGAAAGATGGAACTTTAAAAGTTAGATTGCTTCCAGGCGGACACATTACAAAAGATAAGTCGGAAGATATAGCAAGACAATTAACTTATTATTTAATCAAAGAAACCAAAGATGATAAAGAATGGTACTTAGTAGATAGTTTTATAGACGACGAAACAGGTACTGTGAATATTTTGTATGGTCCGAAAAGAAAAAGAATAAGTATTGATTCTATTAACTCAATTAACAACAATATGGGATTAATTCAACTAGACTCGGAATTTTATTTTGAACCTAGAAAACAGGTCCATCTTATTGCTGTTGGAAGAACTGGTTCTGGTAAAACCTATTTTCTTAAGATTTTAATTTTATCTATTTTAAAAAATAATAAAAATAAATTATATATTTGTGATGGTAAATCCAGTTATTTATCTACTCTAAAACATTCAAATAAAAATATTTCTGTATCTACAAACGGAGAAGATTTATTAGAAATGCTAGTAGAAATAAGTTCAGTAATTGACAACAGGTATAAAAAATTAAATGAAAAAACATATGAAGAAAAAGACTTAACATATCTTGATGTTTATACAGATGATGGAAAAATTTATTTTGTCTTTGATGAAATACTATCTTTATTTTCAAGAATAGAAATTGAAGATAAGTTATTAAAACCAAAAGAAAGGTTGTTACCTTTAATTCAAAAAGAATTCACGAATATTCTTCAACTTGGTAGAGCTGCAAACGTGCATGTAATATTATCAGGGCAACAAATACCTGCAACGATATTACCAACATCATCACGTGAAGCTTTTGGCGCTAGAGTATTGCTTGGTAAAGTAGACCCTTCAAACGCTATAGAAATATTCAACTTAGGTAAAGGGACCCTTCCTAAAGTTGATACTTCTAATTATGGTGCACTTATTTATTTAGATGGATTCGGTTGGGATTTACCTAAATCAATGTTATTGCCCTATTTAGATGAAGACAAATTGCCATTTAAGAAAACATTGCGGGAGTTACAAAATAATAATTTGTAGCGCTTGGCGAAGACAAAGCGCTACAACCTTGCTGGTCTACTTGACAGACCAGCAACATAAGCTGAAAAAGCTAAGAAAGGAATGATAAAAATGAGTGAATATTACAATGCTAAAATAGTGAAATATAAAAACAAAGTTGAAATTATTAAATATAGTGAAATGAAAATAAAGTCTTCTGGGATTGAAAAAGATTTAAAACTTACTAAGCCAGATTTATCAGATGAAGCTATTGAAAGACGTGCTGTTCAACAAGCATACAGAATTAAACGTAAAATTAAGCACTATGTATTAGCCAATAATTTTGATTTGTTTTGGACTTTAACATTTGACGAAAATAAAGTTGATTCTTATAACTATAAAGAAGTCTCAACTTCAGTTAAAGCTTGGTTAAAATATCAAAGAGAAAAGTTTGGTCGATTTGGTTATATTTTCTTACCAGAACTTCATAAAAGTGGAAGAATTCATTTTCATGGAATAACCGAAAATTTTAACCCCCCTTTAATTGAAGCTAGAAGTAAAAAGACAAATAGGTTAATTAAGATAAAAGGTAAACAAGTATATAATGCTGAAACATGGAAAAATGGTTTTAGTACCGTATCAGAAATTGAAGATTCGGATAAGACAGCAAGCTATATAACAAAATATATAACCAAAGAAGTTTTTCAAATGCCTACAGCATTTAATCAACCAAGATATTTAGTTAGTCGTGGATTAAACAATCCCGAAATAAGTTACTTAACATTAGATGAAGAAGAGATTGAAAATTTCACACCATCTTTTGTATCAGGTGAATTAAACGAAGACAATATATTAGTAAATAAAATATCTATATATAATTTAGATATAGAAAATGGAAACTATCTGCAAAATGAAATTCCTACTACCACTTATAAAGCAAATGAAATAAAAAAATCATCAACTGAAAATCTACGAAAACTTGCAGTTGATGACTATTCCTATACTAGCGACTAAATACTAGCAT
>CAYUEQ010000062.1:0-3204 GCA_964443805.1 uncultured Muribaculaceae bacterium | reverse complement strand
CTTCAGGGGGTTTTGGTTGATACACTCTCACATTTAAATCGTAAGAGCGATCCGCATGATAATATCATGCTAAATAAATGATACCATTCTTTTGAATGCTTTGTCAATTTATTTTAATTACCATCTTCATTATTATTACTTTCATCTTCATTTATAAAAACAGGTCCATCTTCTAAATCTTGTTCTTTTATTTTAAAACGTTCTTGTAATTGTTTTTTTCTTAATTGTTCATGTTTTAATTTATCGTTATCAATATCTTCATCTTCATCTTTTATTTCCTCTTTTTTAGAAATTGTTACTACTCTATCCTTTAAATCAAATAACTTAAATAACTTTAATAAATCATATATTATAATCCCCATTGCTGGTAACATTACTAATATGAACCAACCGCCTTTTGAAGCTAAAAGAAATTGTACTCTACCTAATTGAGGAATCTTTATTACAACTTTCCCCATAATATTTCCAAAAAGTGCATACGATTCGTCTTCTTTAATATTGTTATCACCTTTTGTAATGTATTGTTTTTCCCCATTAACTTCATTTATTTCAGTTACACGGTGAGTTACTGTTAAATCATTACTAATTTGGGCAGATGAAATAAATGTTATTACATCTCCAACTTTTATATTTTCAGGTTTATTGACTTTTTTTGTTAGAACAACATCGTATACTTTGATGTTCGGCTCCATACTAGGACTTATAATTGTATACAATGAAAAATTAGGAAAATATTCTTTACCACTTTTTTCGTATATTTTTGCATTTATTACATAATAGATTAAAAATCCACCCACAATAAGCAGAAATATTATTATTAGCCAAGACAAAACACTAAAAAACTTTTTCAAAGTTTGTCTAAAGCTATAAAATTCTTTCTTTTTCATAAACTTTCTCCTAGTCTACTATTTTAGTATAAAAGAAAAAGAATAAAATTACAATAAAAAAGCAATGACAATATTTTTCCATTCGCTTTTTAAGTATTCTTTTAATCCACTAATTCTGCATTAATTCTTCCACTAAATATTTTGTTTTGATCATAATTTTGTGGTCCACCTGTTCCTTCTAAAATAAATGAAACATTATATGTTTGAGTATTGCCTGGTTCAATTAAAATATTTGATAAAAATACTTGATCATTCAATGGTAATGATGTATAGCTATTTAACACTCCGCCTCCATTTGTTGAAGACACTTTAAATTTAAGATTGTTAGAAACAAATTCATTTTTACTAATAATCCATTTTAAATTATAACGTGCTGGAACTTCTCCATTGTTTTGAATAGTAAATGTCTTATCTGGAATATTTATATTCTCCTGTAGGTCAGGATCTGGTTGATCTGTTGGAACAACATTATTTGCTATTACTTCATTAGTATCTTCAAATTTAACTAATAGTTTTGCTCCTTTAACATAAACCGAACTGTTACCACTTTCTGTTGATGATCCAGATTCTACAATTTTCTCTATTATGATTGTTTTAATAACTTCTTTTTCTACTTCTACTTCTTTTTCTACTATTATTTCACATGATTGGTTTCCATTTTTACCAGAAGTACATTCTTTAATACAATTATAATCACAAATCAAATCACCATCGGTATCACAACTTAAATCACATTTACCATCACCATCTAAATCTAAATTCAAATCTGCAATCCCATCATTATCAGTATCTATATCTACATCTGCTTTACCGTCGCCATCTAAGTCTATATTTATATCTGGCCAGCCATCACCATCGATATCACAGTTTAAATCACATTTACCATCACCATTAGTATCTTGATTAATTAAATTTAAATCTGCAATTCCATCATTATCTTTGTCAATATTAAATACTGCTTTTAAATTACCTTTATAATCAATATTTAAATCAGGTTTATTATCATTATTAGTATCTATATTTATATTTGGTTTATTATCACCATCAGTATCAATATTTATATCTGGTATACCATCATTATCAATATCTTTATTTAAATTAGAAATACTCGAATAATTTATATATGAAAATGCTGCACCGAAACTTGCTAATAATAATGCTAAAATTAAAATAATTATCATTACTACAATACGTACATTATTTTCTTTAACCACTATTGTTTGATTCTCAATTATTTCTGAATCATATTTGTTTTCATTTGATAAACGATTATTATTCATATTTTAGACTCTCCTTATTATTAATTCTAGCATAATAACTAGAGTTAATCAATATTCAAATAAGAAAAAAATAAGCTTTTTCAGCTTATTTTAATCTAAATCTTCACTTACCCATAACTTCCCAGAAAAAGCTTTTCCTTGGTTATAGTTTTGTGGAACTTCTTTGTTCTTAATAAATGCTTTAAATACTAGATAAACAGTTTTATCGCCAGATCCTGGAACAGTAATTCCACCACCTAATACCGCTGGTGTCGTTTCATCGACAGGGGTTGGTAAAACACTTGTTTTGACAGATTGACAATTTGTAGTATAGTCAGAATCACATGTATATAATTCATAATATAATTCATCAGATACATCAATTGGACCTAGATCTGAGCATTCATTTGCTTCCTGCGTTTCTACAGTTCGACAGAATGAATTGGTAAATCCTTCTGCAAGTCCAATATTAATAAATTGATCTTGATTTGAAGTAGAAATTACTTTAAAGTTTATTTCGTCTTGTGGATAAGTTGTAGGGTCTATATCACTAGCATCTCCAACCGTTAAGTTTTGATTTTCTAACGAAATACTATCTTTACCATCTTCATAGACAACTGTTAAACCATAAGTATCTGTAGTAATATTAACGTTATCATTAGTTGGATTTCCACTTAATTGAGCAGTAAAGTATGCAAATGTTGCACCTACTAAAGCAACCAATAAAGTTGATACACCTATAACTGTTAATAAGATTGTATTCTTTCTTCCAGAATTGTCTCTATTATTTTCCTCCATCATTTCTTTACCTCCTTATACTAACAATATTATCAGACTACACTCTTTATTTCAAGTGTTTTTAAAATAAAATGTCTACAATAATCGACGTTTAACAACAATGATATTCCTAAACATAAAGTTTTATTTATTTTTAAGTAAATGGTATACTATAAATAGGTGAAAAAATGAAATTTATTAACAATATAAATAAAAACGAATATATAAATTTTTGTAAAAAATTTCCAAATAATCATTTTTTACAATCTTATGAATGGGGA
>CAYUEQ010000061.1:0-3315 GCA_964443805.1 uncultured Muribaculaceae bacterium | reverse complement strand
AATATGGAGTGGGGAGCAGTAGCTTACCTTTCGCATAGTAAATATGGTAAATATGGTAATGATAATTATGTTGGAGAAGATAAACAGTTATATATAAATAATTATCGGGATTCAACAAGGAGGACTGGATGTTCATCTGGTTCATTTGAAGTAAACTCTAGAGATAGTTGCGCACATCCATATCCTTCTCTTAATCTAGAAGCAACTGGAGCGAGTACCACCGGAAATATATATGGAGTATATGATATGAGTGGTGGAGCTTGGGAACGTGTAATGGGGCAACAAGTTGAAAGAGATAAACCGTTAGGAACATTCAATGAAGATTTATTTAGCCCTGAGAATGGAATATGGGATGAAATACCAGAATTAAAGTATTATGATAGTTATGATTGTATTTTCAATACTTTACCTTATAGTTGCGGTCGTTTAGGAGATGCAACAATAGAGACATTGAAAACAACTGAACCTGATGCAAGTGGGTGGTATGGTGATATGTCAACTTCGCTCTATTACAATAGTTGGTTTCTTCGTGGTGGCAGTGAAAGTTATACGAGGAAAACTGGTGCCTTCGCATTCTTTAGAAATACAGGTCGTACGTACAGTTACTACGGGTTTCGAGTTGTCTTAGTAATTGAATAAACTATATTTAATGATTTATCTTGTACCAAGAATAACCCAAATAAATTAAAGGAGTATGAATATGAACTATTTAAAAATGTATGTAAAAAAACAAACTATAGTGGTATTACAAGAAATAAGTAGCAACTATGCTCTTTTTATGGTTTTAAAAAATTCATACGAGGTGCAAATATGAAAACATTGAAAAATAATAAAGGTTTAACTATAGTGGAACTAATTGTATCTATTGCATTAATATCAGTAGCATTATTATTCTTATTTAGAATATTAGTAGTTTTAGGATATGATGAAAATTATGAAGGTCAAAATACTCATATGATTGTTAATAAATCACAAATCATTAAAAATATTCAAACAGATTTTATTGAAAAAAAACTAACAAAAGTAACTTGTAATGAAGCACTTTCTAAAACCACATTTACTTTTAATGACTCTAGTGTAAAATCATTAACATTAAAAAATCAAAATCTTTTATATGGAGTAACTAACAAAGAAGTAGGAAGAGCATTAGATAAAGGTTATGTCTATGGGGGGATTACAGTATCTAAAAACACTATTGGAAATAATAGTTATCTTCTTTTTAATATATCTGTGAATAATGAAAATACTGGTATTACAGTAGAAGAACATCGAATTAAATTTGTTTATGTTTATAAAAATAATGAAGTAGTAGTAACTAATTGTTAAAGTAAGATTTAATAAAGATATAGAACCAGTATTATTTATACTGGTTTTTTAAAAGAAAAAACATTTATCTTATTTTCATTAATTTGTATCCTGTGCATATTGTATATTTTCAAATTAATGATAATATTTATATAGAGAAAGCTAAATAAGGAGAATATCTAGATGAGTAGTAAAATAAGAATAACATTAAGTTTAATATTTATTTCTATAGTATTATTAATGGGAATAGGAACATATTCTTTTTTCACTGCCGATATAATTGGAAACATTGAAGATGATCAATTTATAAAATATACTGGAACATTAGAAATAGCCTATGTAGAAGGACAAAATATAAATGCAGAAGGAATTGAACCAGGCTGGAATGGTACTAAAACATTTACAGTAAAAAATAATGGAACACTACCATCAACATATGATATTGTATTTGATGATTTAACAAATACGTTTATTAAAGATGAAATAATTTACGACGGAATATGTACAGGTAATAAAGGTGCATGTGATGGATTAGTACAAAATACATTCAAAGATGATAATTTTATTATAAAATAAAATATAACAATTGACCCTGATGAAGAACATTTTTATGAAATCAAAATAGAATTTATTGAAACCACTCAAAATCAAAACTATAATAAAGCAGCTGAGTTATCGGGCAAGATAGAAATTTATGACACAGGCAACTATACACTTTCATCAAATATAAACGTAGATATAGTTGATAACATGATTCCAGTCTCATGGGATGAATCAACATTAATAAAAGCTGATAACACAAACCAAAACAATAATTGGTATGACTATGATAATCAAAAGTGGGCCAATGCAGTACTAGTAACAGAAGAATCAAGAGAGAATTATAAAAGCTCTACTCAAGGAACTGAAGTACTAGAAGATGATATACTTGCTTACTACACTTATGTACCAAGATATCGATACCAGTTGTGGAATGCCAACAATAATGAAAAATGTCTAATGGATAATTGTAACGAACAAGAAATTCAAATAAGATTTGAAACAAAGAATTTTAATAAATCAGAAGGTTCAACAAATGGTCAGTGGCTAACCCATCCCGCATTTACTTTTGGAGATAGTGAGCTAAATGGAATCTGGGTCGTGAAGTTTACTACTAGTCCTGATCCAGAAATTACATGTTATACATCACCAGCAACAGCTAATTGTAATGAAAAAACAATAACCCCAAGAGTAAAACCAAATTTAGATATGTGGAGAAATACTCAAGTTACGACAATGTTTAGTGTGTCAAAACAAATTGAAACAAATAGTATGTATGGATTAAAGAGTTATGATAATGCAGATTCTCATATGATGAAAAATATGGAATGGGGAGTAGTAGCATACCTATCTCATAGTAAATATGGAAAATATGGTAATGAAAATTATCTTGAAGATAATAAACAATTATATATAAATAATTATCGCGCAGTATCTACCAATTTAGATAAAACATTAACAGGATGTTCAGGAGGCTCACCAGATGCATTACCAAACCAAGAATCTTGTCCGCATCCATATCCCAATCTTAATCTAGAAGCAACAGGAGCAAGTACCACCGGAAATATATATGGAATATATGATATGAGTGGTGGAGTCTGGGAATATATGATGGGTCAAATAGTGGAAAAAGGAAAAGAACTAGGAACATTTTCTGCTAATTACTTATCAGGTTCTTGGGATTCTATTCCAGACTTAAAATATTATGATAGTTATTTATATAATGGAAATCATTTAACTCATGGAAGAGGATATTTAGGAGATGCAACAAGAGAGACATTAAAAATATTTGGAACCTCAGCAAATGGTGGCTGGTATTCAGATTATTCTTCTATTCCTTTCTCGACTTCTGTCTGGTTTTATCGAGGTGGCGATGCTATTAATGGGTCAAATGCTGGAGCATTCACGTTCAACCGTGGGGAACGTGTCATAATAGTGATGGGTGCAGTTTGTGTTATTAAACCAAGGGTT
>CAYUEQ010000060.1:0-3478 GCA_964443805.1 uncultured Muribaculaceae bacterium | reverse complement strand
CAGGCACAGACGGTGAAATCGGACCAACAGGTCCAACGGGAGCAACAGGCACAGATGGTGAAATTGGTCCAACGGGTCCAACGGGAGCTACAGGCCCAACCGGAGCAACAGGACCAGAGGCTCTAGGTGCTATAATACCTTATGCTTCAGGATTACCTATAGCTCCAACTAGTGTTGCTTTAGGATTAGTAGGATTACCAGCAATAGTAGGTTTTGGAACTAGTGAAGTTTTACCTGACGTATTAGGAACTTCTATAGATTTAACCGGAGCACCTGATTTATTAGCAAACTTAGCATTTTCAGTACCAAGAGATGGAACAATAACAGATATTTCAGCATATTTCAGTGTTGTCTTAGGATTAAGTTTACTTGGGACAGATATAACAGTAAATGCTCAATTATATAGTTCAGTAACTCCTGATAATATATTTACACCTATTACAGGTGCAGAAGTAGATTTAGATCCAACTTTTAGCGGAGTAATTAGTGTTGGTGATATTGCAACAGGATTAGAATCTGGATTAAACATACCAGTTACAGCAGGAACAAGACTTCTAATGGTATTTACAATAACAGCAGAAGGTGTTGAACTAATAAATGTTTTGACAGGTTATGCTAGTGCAGGAATAACGATTTTATAAAAAGTAAAATGAAATAGCTCCAATTTTGGAGTTATTTTTTAGTTAAATAAATATAATTTATAGAAAGGAGTGTTATATATAGTTACTTGGAGTTTATGTATGATAGTTAAAAATGAAGAAGATAAAATTAAAAGATGTTTAGAAAGTGTTGAAGGTTTATTTGATGAAATAATAATTGTTGATACAGGTTCAAAAGATAAAACAAAAGAAATAGTAAAAAATTATACAGATAAAATATATGATTTTAAATGGGTAGATGATTTTAGTAAGGCTAGAAATTATGCGTTTTCTAAAGCTACAAAAGATTATATAATGTGGTTAGATGCTGATGATGTAGTTATAGAAGAAGAGTTAAAGAAATTAAAAGATTTAAAGAAGAATTTTGATAAGAGCGTCGATATTTATATGTTGAAATATAATGTTGGTTTTGATGAGTTTGGTAATTGTAATTTTTCTTATTACCGTGAACGAATTATAAAAAACAATAATAAAAATAAATGGATAGATAGAGTTCATGAATATTTACCGCTAAATGGAAAAATTGATTATCAAAATATAATTATTGAACATAAAAAGAAACATGAGTTTAGTGATCGCAATTTAAAAATATATGAAAAAATGGAAAAAAACAAAGAAAAATTTAGTCCTCGTAATGAGTATTACTATGCACGAGAATTAGTAACTCATAAACAATATAAAAAAGCGATTAAATATTTAACAAAATTTTTAGATGATGACTTAGGTTGGAAAGAAGATAATATAAATGCATGTGAATTATTGTATAGTTGTAGTAAATTAGAAGGAAATAAAAAAGCGGTTAAGTATTTATACAAATCTTTTGAATATGATCTTCCGCGTTCAAAAATATGCTACTTTATTGGTCAAGATTATCAACATAATAATTTATATGAAGAAGCAGTATTTTGGTTTACGATGACTATACTAAGTTCTAAAAACAAAGGAAAAGGTTTTTATGAAAAAGATTATGAAGAGTTTTTACCAATTTTAAACTTAGTTGTCTGTTATGATAAATTAGGTAAAAATGATGAAGCAATAGCTTGTCATGAGATTACAAAAACATTAAAACCAGATCATGAATCGGTAATTTATAACGAAAAATATTTTGAAAATAAAATATAAAAACAAAAAAGTCTATTAAGTTAGATTTTTTTATGTTTGCTAGTATGTTAAAATATTAATTAAGGGTGATGAAGATGAAAGTTAAAGTAGGAGTAAGTGCCCATCATGTGCATTTAACTAAGGAAACATATGATAAATTATTTGACGATGAAATCAATAAAATAAATGACTTAAAGCAAGTTGGTGAATTTGCATCAGACAAACAAGTTACACTAAAGACTGAAAAAGGAACTATTGAAAGAGTAAGAGTATTAGGACCTTTTAGAGATTATGATCAAGTTGAAATTTCTAAAACCGAAAGTTACGTACTTGGGTTAAATCCACCAGTAAGAGCATCTGGAGATATTGAAGGAAGTCCGGGAGTAACTTTAGTAACTAACAAAGGGGAAGTTACTTTAGAAAAAGGTGTTGTAATTGCAGAACGTCATTTGCATTTAAATGTTTCAGATACAAAAGGATTTAAAGATAAACAAAAGTTATTAATAAAAATAGATACAGAAAAAGCAGGGATTATTGAAGTAGTTACTAAAATAACTGATAAAGGTCATTTTGAATTACATTTAGATACAGATGATGCCAATGCATTTTTATTAAATAATAATGATGAAGTAGAAATTATGGAGAAAATATAATTTATATATGAAATGGAAAATTGATGATATAGAATTAAAAAACAAAATTGTATTGGCACCAATGGCTGGTATATCTAATACTTCTTATCGTAAAATTATTAAAGAATTTGGAGCAGCATTGATTTATGCTGAAATGGTTTCAGATAAAGCCTTAGTTCATGGAAATGAAAAAACTTTATCTCTTTTAAAGATGGAAGAAAGTGAAAGACCAATTGCTCAACAAATTTTTGGAAGTGATGTTAAATCATTTGTTCAAGCAGCAAAAATAGTTGAAGAAAAAATGAAACCAGATATTATTGATATTAATATGGGGTGTCCTGTTCCTAAAATTGCAATTAAAAGTCAAGCAGGGAGTTCTCTTTTAAAAAATCCTATAAAAATTAAAGAGATAGTATCTGAAGTAGTAAAAGCAGTTAATGTACCAGTAACAGTTAAAATAAGAAGTGGATGGGATGAAAGAAGTATTAATGCAATAGAGGTTGCTAAAATATGTGAAGAGGCTGGAGCTAGTGCGATTACAATCCATGCTCGAACTAGAGCTCAAGGATATACAGGAAAAGCTGATTGGAATATTATTAAACAAGTTAAAGAAACAGTCAATATTCCGGTTATTGGCAATGGGGATGTTACTAGTTGTTATTTAGCTAAACAAATGTTAGATGAAACTAAATGTGATGCAGTAATGATAGGTAGAGGTGTATTAGGAAACCCTTGGTTAATAAAAGAATGTGTTGAATATTTAGAACACAATATAGAGCCTAAAAAAGTTACTAAAACCGAAAAATTAGAAATGTTAAAAAGACATTATAAATTATTGTTAAATGATAAATCAGAAAAACAAGCAATATTAGAAATAAGAACACATGCATTATGGTATATAAAAGGATTAGAAAATTCTACTAAAATAAAAAACAAACTTACTCAAAGTAAAACTACCGAAGAATTTTTTTCTATAATAGATGAATATAATAATTAATTTATAACATGAAAAAAGACTCTTCATAGAGTCTTTAAATAACAAAAATGGCGCCTGATGTAGGACTCGAACCTACGACCTAACGGTTA
>CAYUEQ010000059.1:0-3556 GCA_964443805.1 uncultured Muribaculaceae bacterium | reverse complement strand
GCAGGCTACATTGGTAGTCATGCTGTATATGAACTTTTAAAAAGTAATCATGAAGTAATAGTTATGGACAATTTATCAACAGGTGATAGAAGTTTTGTTCCGGATAATGTTAAATTTTATGAAAAAGATATTACTGTTAAAGAAGATTTAAATGAAGTATTTAGATCTGAAAAAAATATTGATGTAGTAATGCATTTTGCAGCTAAGTTAATTGTTCCAGAAAGTGTTGAAAAACCTCTTGAGTATTATCATAATAATGTTGAAGGTGTTCGTTTGATGTTAGAAGCGATGAAAGAAAACAATGTTAATAATATAGTATTTTCTTCAACTGCTGCTGTCTATGGTGATCCAATTAAAATGATTTGTGAAGAGGATGATCCAACAGTTCCAATTAATCCATATGGAGATAGTAAATTAGCTTCAGAAAAACTAATTAAATATGTATGTGAAGCTTATAATATGAATTATTGTATCTTTAGATATTTTAATGTAGCAGGAGCAGATGAGAGTTTAGAAATTGGACTTAATAAAGATACATTAACTCATTTAATTCCAGTAACTGTTCAAACAATGTTAGGTATTAGAGATAAAATGGTTGTCTTTGGTGATGATTATGACACTAAAGATGGTACATGTGTAAGAGATTATATTCATGTTAGTGATTTAGCAAGAGCTCATGTACTAGGTTCTGAATATATAAATAAAAATAAAGAATCTATATTAGTTAATTTAGGTTCAAATGAAGGTTATACTGTAAAAGAAATAATAGATGAAGTTAATAAATATGGAAATGTAAATTATGAGATGGGAAAAAGACGTCCAGGTGATTCACCTAAAATAATTGCATCAAATGATAAAGCAAAAGAAATTCTTAAATGGGAACCTAAATATAAATTAGAAGATATTATTAAATCTGATATCGAATATCGTAAAAAAATATCTGGTATAAATTAAAAAGACAAAATTAATTGTCTTTTTTTTCTAGAAATATCTTTCTTGTAATAAAGTTCCAACACATAACAACAGCTGTTGCTACTATCTTAGATATCATATAATAAATAGTTAATAGATCACTTAATGTCCACATGATTAATTGATTAATACCTAGACCTATAATACTTAAGGTAATGAAGATAGTAAGTTTCTTAGTCTGACTATCTTCTTCTTTTGTTTTAAACACCCATTTAATACTAGCTATATAATTAAATATTAATGATACTATAAAAGATATAGTAGATGATATTAAGTAATAGATATCAAAGTATTCTGTTAATATATATAATAAAGCATAATCTATTACAAATGCAGTACCACCAATAATTAAGAATCTAAATATTTGAGTAAATAGTTTTTTATTCTTCATAATCTCTTGTAATCATTGTGTGCATTAACTCATATAGTTGTTTATGTTTTTTTGTTATTACTTGTAATATTAAACCGCATATAAATGATAGTAATGAAAACACCAGAATGAATAATGAAAATATTAGTGTTGGCAATTTAGGTACTAAACCTGTTTGAAAGTATTCTATAAATACAGGTACCATAAATATTAAAGAAATAACTAGTAATAAAAATGATACTATACCAAAGAAGGCCATTGGTCGATATTCTTTAAATAATGTAGCAATAGTTTTTAGTACTTTTATACCATCACTATAAGTATTTAATTTAGATTCACTACCTTCAGGTCGATCTTGATAGTTGACTTGTACTTCTGTAGTTTTAAAGTTTTTATCAACAGCATGAATAGTCATTTCTGTTTCTATTTCAAAACCTTTAGATAGTACTGGAAAAGTTTTAACAAATGAATATGAGAATGCTCTATATCCAGTCATAATATCTTTTACATTGTTTTTAAATAGTTTATTAATTAAAAATCTAACTATTTTATTTCCAAAGTTATGGAATGGTCTTTTGTTTTCTGTAAAGTATGTTGATGATAAACGATCTCCTATAACCATGTCTGCTTTTCCTTCTAAGACAAGATCACACATCTCCTTAGCATTTTCTGCTGGGTAAGTATCATCACCATCAATCATTAGATAACAATCAGCATTAATTTGTTTAAACATACTTCTAATTACATTCCCTTTACCTTGATTGTATTCATATTTAACTATTGCTCCGGCTTTTTTAGCAATTTCATCAGTACCATCTTTTGAATTATTATCGTAAACATAAATATCAGCGGTTGGTAAAGCTTTCTTAAAATCTTTGACTACTTTTTCAATAGTCTGACTTTCGTTATAGCATGGTATTAATACCGCTATTTTTTTCCTTTTCATACATATCTCCTTTTGAGATTATTCTAGCATATGTGTATTTTTTAAACAATCAAATTCAACTTCAAAAACACATAAATGTTAACTGAATTTTTCTTTATAAATATATTTTTATGTGATATCATAAATAATGATAGGAAGTGTTTCATGAAGAACAGAAAAATTATAAATAAAGAAATCGGCTTTAATGTATATGAAGTTATTATTATTGTAGTTTTAACTGCACTTGTTGCAAGTCTTTGTAGTGGACTTATTATCTATAATAATTATAGAAATAATAATCATATTAATTATAGTGAACTTAGTTCAGATAAAAATATTCAAAAGTTTATATCTTCTTATATGTCTTTAATAGATAATTATTATGAAGAGGTAGATCGTGAAAAAATAGTTAACAGTGCTATTAATGCTATGTATGCAGAACTAGGGGATCCATATACAACTTTTTTAAGTGAAGATGAAACAAAGTTATTACAAGAAACACTTGCAGGAAAGTATCAAGGAATAGGAGTAAGAATATTTCAAGCTGCTAATGGTAATCTTTCTATAATTGAAGTATTTAAAAACTCACCAGCAGAAAAAGCAGGTTTACAAGTAAATGATATTTTTAAATCAGTCGATGGTGTTGATGTAACTGGAAAGAATGCTTTAGAAGTATCAACATTAATAAAAGAAAATCCGGATAAAATATCTCGTATTACTATATTAAGAGGCGAAGAAGAAATAACTGTCGAAGTTTCTAAAGAAGAATTAAATATTCCTTCAATAACAACAGAAATAATAGATAAAGAAAATAGTAAGTTAGGCTATATAGGTATAGAAATATTTAGTGAAACAACAGCGTCTCAAATAAAAGATGAGTTGGATGAGTTACATAAAAACAATATAACAGGACTTATTATTGATGTTAGAAATAATAGTGGAGGATATTTACAAAGTTCAAATGATATCTCAGAATTATTTTTAGAAAAAGGAAAAATAATATATTCACTATCAACTAAAAATGAAACAAAAATATATAAAGATGAAACAGATGCTAAAACTGATTATCCGATAATAGTATTAACTAATGGAGCATCAGCATCAGCATCAGAAATCCTTGCAGGAGCATTAAAAGAAAGTTATGGTGCGACATTAGTTGGAGAGAAAACTTTTGGTAAAGGAAAAGTTCAACAAACATATAATTTAAAAGATGGTGGGATGGTTAAATACACATCAGCTAAATGGTTAACACCAAATGGTAATTGGATAGATGGTGTTGGTATTGCTCC
>CAYUEQ010000058.1:0-3798 GCA_964443805.1 uncultured Muribaculaceae bacterium | reverse complement strand
ACTAAATAAAATACTATAATTTAAAGCACTTGGAAAAACTGTGAACAAGAGGAGTAAATCATTTAATATTTAGTAGGAATAAAAGGTCATCGACTGAAAACCTTTTTTAAAGAAAGATGATTGAATGTAGCTTGGGAGTTATATATTTGAACTAATAGTAAAATATATCGTAAATAATGCGTTAAATATATAAGGTAAGTTTAATACTTATAAATTAAGGTGGTACCACGAGTTTTCGTCCTTTGGGATTGAAGACTCTTTTTATTTAAGAAAGGAAAAATAAAATGTTAGATAAAAAATACAAGTTTCAAGAAAAAGAATTAAAATGGTTGAAGTATTGGCAGAACGAAAAAATATATGAATTTGAAGAAAATGATAAAGAATTATTTTCAATAGATACTCCTCCTCCAACTGTTAGTGGAAATATTCATATTGGACACATTTTCTCTTATACTCAAGCAGAAATAATTGCTAGGTATAAAAGACTAAGAGGTTACAATGTGTTTTATCCATTTGGCTTTGATAACAACGGATTGCCAACAGAAAGATTAGTTGAAAAAGAAATAGGGAAAAAAGCTGAAGAAATTGGTAGAGAAGCCTTTAATAAACTTTGTTATGAAACTTCAAACAAATATGAAAAAGATTTTGAAAATTTATTTCAAAGAGTTGGTGTTAGTGCCGATTGGAGTGATGTTTATAAAACTATCGCACCATCTACTATTAAAATAAGTCAACTGTCATTTTTAGATCTAGTAAAAAATAAAAAATGCTACCATCAAGAAGCACCTGCTTTATGGTGTAATGAATGTTTAACATCTATTGCTCAAGCTGAATTAGAAACTAAGTCAGTTGATTCCAACTTTAATTATATAAATTTTAAAACTGAAGATAAAGATGTATTTACAATTGCAACAACAAGACCAGAATTATTACCAGCAATAGTAGCAGTGTTTATAAATCCTAATGACAAAAAAAATAAACACTTAATAGGAAAGGAAGCAATAATCCCTCTTATAGATATAAATGTTCCAATACTTGCAGATGAAAATGTTGAAATGGATAAAGGAACAGGAATTGTTATGTGTTGTACATTTGGAGATCAAACTGACATTCAGTGGTGGAAACAATATAATTTACCCCTTAAAAACATTTTGACTGATGATGGAAAAATAATAGATGATATTCCGAGTTATGGTGGATTGAATATTTATAAAGCTAGAAAACAAATTATTGAAGATTTACAAAATTTAGGTGCTATAGTAAAAATAGACCCTTTAAATCACGAAGTTCAAACACATGAAAGATGTGGAAAACAAATAGAATATAAAGTTTCTAAACAATGGTTTATTGATATTATGAATCATAAAAATGACTTTATAAAAATGGGACAAGAAATAAAATGGTATCCAAGTTATATGAGATCAAGATATGAAGATTGGGTAGAAAATATAATGTGGGATTGGGGTATATCAAGACAAAGATATTTTGGGGTGCCATTTCCAGTTTGGTATTGTAAAAGTTGCGGAGAAATAATTTTAGCAACTGAAGAACAATTACCAGTTAATCCATTAACGGATAAACCAACAACTAAATGTATTTGTGGAAGCGAAGAATTCGTTCCAGAAGCAGATGTTATGGATACATGGGCAACATCGAGTTTAACACCTATGATTAATATGAAATATGGTCAGAAAGAAAATTATGAAGATATCTTAAAACCAATGAGTTTAAGAGTAAATGCTCATGATATTATTAGAACATGGGACTTTTACACAATTGTTAAATCCTACTTTCATTTTGGAAGCAAACCATGGGAAAATGTCATGGTATCAGGATTTGGACTATCTTCAAGTGGTGATAAAATCAGTAAAAGTAAAAATAATAGTAGCTTATCGCCGATTGAATTAATTGAAAAATATTCTGCTGATGGTATTCGTTATTGGAGTGCAACAAGTAGACTTGGGACTGATAGTACATTTACAGATCAAACTATCTTAAGAGGAAAAAAACTAATTAATAAAATATGGAATGTATCTAAATTTATTGAGTTTCATATTCAAGATTATAAAGATGAAGAATTTAATGATTTTGAATATATTGATAAGTGGATTTTAGCTAAATATCAAGAAATGGAAAAGTCTTTCTTAAAATATTTAGATGAATATGAAGTAGGGCTGGCATTAAATGTACTAGAGAAATTCTTTTGGAACTTCTGTGATAACTACATTGAGATAGTCAAACATCGTTTATATCGCCCTGAAGAATTTGGTGATATTCCAAGATATTCAGGTCAAAAAACATGTTATATGATTTTATATAAATTACTTCAAAAATTTAGTATATATTTCCCGTTTATTACTGAGGAAATATTTCAAGAATTATATCAAAATGAAAAATCAATCCATATAACAAACATAGAAAAAATGAATTATAAGTTCGAAGATGAAAAGATAAATGGAGATTTAATCATAGAAATAATCAGTCATGTTCGAGGAGAAAAAACTATAAACAATGTATCGTTAAAAACTCCTGTAAGTGAATTAAATATTGGTTTAAACAGCGAATTAAAAGACGGTATAAACAAATCTATAAAAGATATTAAAGCAACATTGTTTATTGATGATTTAAAAATAAAAGATATAAAAGAAAGCTATGAAATATACAACATTAATTTAAAAATTGAAGATGATAAATAAATTAAAATTTAAAGCTACTTTGATATATCAATTAGCAATATTATTTACCTAAAAAATTTTACACTAGCTTAACTAAAAAAATTGAAAATAGTGTCGAATTATGATAAAGTTACCTCATTATAGATAGGTGGCTTTTTTATATGGAAAATAAGAGAAAAAAAATAATAATATCAATAATTATACTATTACTTTTGTTGGTATTAGTAGCAATTTTCTTTTTTAGAAAAAAAGATGAAAATTTTTTAGAATTAGAATTAATTGGAGACAAAGTAGTAACTTTAACTGTAGGAGCTAACTATCAAGATGCTGGAGCAAAAGCGTATGACACAAAAGATGGGCATTTAACTAATGAAATAATAATTGAAAATACTGTCAATCCAGATGTTCCTGGAACATATAAAATTATTTATTCAGTAGAAAATAGTTCTGGACAAAGGGAAACTATCGAAAGAATAATAAAAGTTGTTGCCAAAGTTGAAAATGATATAACAAAACCAGAAATCACAATTCTTGGAAACAATCCTGAAACTATTTTTTCGAATACGGATTATCAAGATGCTGGAGCAACAGCTTTTGATGAAGAAGATGGAGATTTAACTGACAAAATAATAACAATGGGGTCTGTTGATACAACAAAAACAGGAACTTATTACATTACTTATAGTGTAAGTGATAATGCAGGTAATGAAACAAAAGCAAAAAGAGAAGTAAAAGTTGTTAAAAGAAAAAGTGAAGAAAAAGTTGTCAAAAGAAAAAGTGTAAAAAAGGATACAACTAAACCAAAAATCACAATATTAGGTAGCAATCCAATAAATATAAATAGAGGATCATATTATTATGATGCAGGAGCAATTGCGAATGACAATATAGACGGAAATATTACAAATAAAATAATAACAAATGGATATGTAAATACAAACAAAACGGGAACTTATTATATAACTTATAAAGTTAGTGATAGAGCAGGAAATACATCTACAGCAAGAAGAACAGTAAATGTTGTTTCTATAGATATCCAAGCACCTAAAATCACAATTCTAGGAGATAATCCATTAGTAATATATAATCAAGAAAAATATATTGAAGCCGGAGCAACAGCATA
>CAYUEQ010000057.1:0-4318 GCA_964443805.1 uncultured Muribaculaceae bacterium | reverse complement strand
TAGGAGTATCCACTTTATCTTCAACTTCTGTTTTTTGTTTTCTACTTGTATCTACAGGTGGAGTTTCATAAACTTTACCATGTACTTTAATTTCGTATGGATCATTTCCTGAGAAAGAAAATGTTTTAATTAATTTTGGTTCTTCTAATCCTAAGTTTACTTTCATTACATTAGTTATTTCTTCTAAACTACTTTTATAATATTGATAAGTATAAGCACCATATATATATTTACTATAACCAGTTAAATATGTTTTTTCGATACTAATGAAGTCATCACCATTTAAAGAATTTTTTAACATGTTCTTTCCAACTTCATAGAATGATAACATTTGAGTTGAACTCATATTCGTTTCTATGTTTCTACTAACAGCATCTAACACTTTATAAAAATCATTAATACTTCTTATTTTACTACCTTTTTTAGCAGCTGCCTCAACTACTAACTGTTGATTTTGAACTCTTTGGAAATCTGATAATGGAAGTGTTTTACGATGTCTTGCAAACGCTAATGCTTCTTCACCATTTATTGTTTGTAAACCTTTATCTAAACATAATTGATGTTGACCCCATCTACGTTGTGAATCTTGTTCACAGAATTTAATAGGTATATCAATTTCTATTCCATTTAAAGCATCTACTAAATCAACAACTCCTCTAAAATTTACCTTTACATAATAATCGATATCTATATCAGTTAAGTTTTGAATGGTATTAATAACACATGCTGTTCCACCATAGGCTGATGAGTTAATTTTAGCAGGTGCATTATTTCTACAACTTATTGGAACATATGTATCTCTTGGGATACTAAATACTACAGAACTTAGTGTATCAGGATTAAATGTGATAAGCATTAATGTATCACCATTAAATGCTTGACTTGAGTTCATACTATCACTTGTTGAGTCTACTCCAATAATCAATAATGAAAATGGCTCTGTTAATTCTTTACCTGATGATTTAATTGCATCTTTATTATCAAGTAACTCACTATAGGTATATATAACTTCAGTTTCGTTATCTATATTTTCAAAATTTTCTTCATCATTAAACATAGCTATATAATTTCCAGATAAGAATGTACCATCTATTTCTCCACTGTATAAATCATTTAGCATCTCTATATAATTATCATATAAAACAGTATCAATGTTAGTTAAGTTTTCTTTTGTTATTAATTTTTTAGCTAATACATGTCCTTCAATATCATCTTCGTGTGAAATCATTCCAACTTTAGTTTCTTCGCTTTTTAAAAAATCATAATCTTTCATTACTACTAAGTTAGTAGTGTATTCTACTTTATCTTTAGCGGAAGATTTATTAATAGTATTAAATGCTTTATTTATATAAAATGATCCAAAAGATAAACCAACGGTAAATATTAACATTATTATTGATATAACAATATAAATATTCTTTTTTCGATTAACAATTGTTAATGCCCCACCTAGAAGATAGAGAAAAAAGAATATAATAAACAAAGATATTAATAATATTCTAATTGGTGTTTCAATACCAACTAAGCTAAATATACTTTTTGTAAAAAATATTAAACTTATTAAGTATACTAATAAAGTAATTAGATATGACCAAACAAGTTGTTTCTTCATTGTTTTCATTTTTTTGAATAATATCATTATACCAACCTCGTATTCTAAATTATATAATATATACTAAGCAATTACAATTGCAAAAAAAACAAAAATTGACAAATAACTGTTAAATTTTTATTAAAACACTATGAATAATTTTACTAACTTTTTTCCTGTTGATATAATTAATACAAGAGTGAAGTAGGTGGTAAAATGAAAAACAGTAAAAATTTATCAATCATAGTAATACTAGTATTTACTTTTTTCGTTGGATTATTACCTGCAAATGCTGAAGAAGTAACATATTTATATGGAAGTGCTGCTGGGAATATATCGATAAATAGTACAACTAATACAACCTCTGGTATTGGAGTAATGCCACTTGGTGCTAAAGTTAGGATAACTGATACTACCAAATATAGTGCAACAGGAGATTGTCCTAAGATGTATAAAATAGATTATCTTGGTACAAAAGGCTATGTATGTAGTTCGACAACTAGTTTGTTTAAAATTAACACTACATCTACATCTAATTTTACTAACTTTCCTGATACATATCGACCTTATCTACAAAGTATAAAAAATATATATCCAAATGCTCAATTTATACCTATAAAAAATAATATAGTGTGGAAAGACGTTGTTGACAACCAAACTGATGCAGAAGGAAAAAATTTAATTCAAATTACTAAGAAAGATAGAGATGGTTGGAAAAATCCAACAACTTATATTGATGGTAAATTTAAAAATGATTTTTCTGGTGGCGGAATAAATTGGTTTTCTCCAAGCAGAGAAATAGTTTCGTACTATTTAGATCCTAGAAATTTTTTAAACGAAGTGCATATATTTATGTTTGAGCAATTATCATATATTAAAGGTACACATAATATAGAAGGCGTTAAAAGTATAATACATAAAACATTTATGGAAAATACTACTATCAAAGATTCGAATGGTAATGATATAACATATGCTAAAGCTTTTATGGAAGCAGCCGAGGCATCGAATGTAAGTCCTTATCATCTAGCAGCAAGAGTAGTACAAGAATTAGGTTCTAACGGAAATAAATTGCCAGTAATTTCAGGCACTGTTTCTGGTTATGAAAATTTATTTAATTATTATAATATAAATGCTAATGGAGACAATGTAGTAACAAAAGCTCTTAATTTTGCCAGAGGAGGAAGTAGTAATAGTACAACTTATGATAGACCTTGGAATACACCTTATAAAGCATTAATAGGTGGAGCTAAATTTATTTCAGGTGATTATATAAGTGTAGGTCAGGATACTAATTATACTCAAAAATTTGATATAGTTGGTGACTTATATTCTCATCAATATATGCAAAATATCCAAGCACCAGCTTCTGAAACAATTAAATCTTTTAAAAATGGAACACAAAAAATAACGGATTATCAAAATTTACATTATGTCTTTAAAATACCTGTGTATTTAGATATGCCTAATGAAACGTCATTGCCTAATCCAAAATTAGATATTTCAAGTTTACCTACTACACCACCTGCACCACCAGCTCCAGTAATAAACTATGGAGATGTTAATAATGATGGTCAGATAACTGTTTTAGATTTACTATATGTTCAAAGATATTTACTACGCACTATGACATTAAACCCACAACAATTAAAAGCAGCTGATGTAAGTAAAGATGGAGTTGTGAATGTTCTTGACTTATTAATGATTCAAAAACACTTATTAGGAATAAGTTTTATTAGATAGAGGAGAAAATTATGAAAAAATATTTAAAGATTATAGTATTAGGTATTATTGTAAGTTTATCTTTTACAAAAGATGTTAATGCAGCAAGTGCAAATATATCGGTATCAAAAAGTGCTAATCAAATAGTTGTAGGACAATCCGTTAAATTTACTGTAACAATATCGTCTTCTAGTCCTTTAGGGTCATGGGATTTTGATGTAGTAGCAACTGGAGGAACTCTGACAGCAGGTCAAGGTCATATTGTAGATTATGCTTCATCATCAAATCAAAAATCTAAATCTTATTCTTATACAGTTAGAGCTAATTCTAAAGGAACAATAAATCTTAGAGTTAGAAATTCATTAGTATATGGTTTTGATTTACAGAAGATGAGTGTATCTAATGGTTCATCGTCAGTTAAAGTAATAACCAAAGCTGATTTAGAAGCTACTTATAGTGATAATAATAATTTAAAAAACTTAACTGTTGAAGGATATCAATTAACTCCTAGTTTTAATAAAAATACATTAGAATATTCGGTTGAATTACCTACAGAGATTGAAAAGATAAATGTTATAGCAACTAAAGAAGATAGTAGAGCAACTGTAACAGGTGGTGGAGAGATAAATGTAAGTGAAGGGGACAATAAGATAGAAATAATAGTTCTATCCCAAAAAGGTACTAAGAAAACCTATACAATCAATGCCACGGTTATAGATAAAAATCCTATCGAAGTAACTATGAATGAACAAAAATACACAGTTGTTAAAAAAATAAAAGATTTAACAATGCCAGATTCATTTGAAGAAACTACAATAAATATTTCTGATCAAGAAATACCAGGATTTTATAATGAACAAGCAGATATATATTTAGTTGGATTAAAAGATGATGAAGGAAATTCTGGACTCTATATATATAATGAAGAAAAACATAGTTATACTCTATATCAAGAATTAAAAGCTAATAATACAATTATTGCTATTGATAAAGAAAAATTTGATA
>CAYUEQ010000056.1:0-4587 GCA_964443805.1 uncultured Muribaculaceae bacterium | reverse complement strand
CACTTGAATAATCCTCATACAAACACAAAATAATGCATTAAAACATACAAATATAATGGTTGGATTGTTCTATAATTTAAATCTTTACAATTTATCCATAAATGTTTATATTAAATTTAGGATTTATAGTGAATATATTCACTATATCCTTTTTTTTTGTTGGAAAAGATTATATAATGAATATGGTGAAGTAAATGGGCAGTTTAATAAAGTTGAAGAAAGATGAGTCAATTAATATATCTTATAAGATTGTGGAGTATCTTAATCCTGATTTTATTTGTGTGCCGGTTTTACAAGGAAGTACTATTAATGTTAATCAGGATGAGTATGTATTAAAGGGTCAAGTTTTAAGTGAAGGTGTTTATTCTCCAGTAAGCGGTAATGTAATAGGTGTTAAGAAGATGATTGATTGTCATAATAGTGTTCTTGATTGTATTGTGATTGACAATGATTTTAAAGAAAAGAGATTTAAGAGATTAGGAACAAAGAAACATATTTCAAATTTTTCTAAAGATAAAGCTACAATGAATTTGAATGAATCTGGAATAGGAATCGATTTTGATAATATATCGACCTTAGTTGTAAATGCTGTCGAATCAGAGCCTCATATTATGACAGAACATTTTGTTTTATATGAACATGTCTATGAAGTTTTAGAAACTATAGATGCATTATCAGAAATATATAATATTAAAACAGTAATTTTAGCTGTTTCTGAAAGTGCCCATGAACTAGTTAATAGAGTTATGGATCATTTAGGAATGTTCCCTAAAATAATTTTAAAATTAGTTCCTGATGTTTATCCTATTCATCACGATAAATTGTTATTAAAACATTTAAAGATAAAAAAAGATGTAGTTGTTATTAAAGCAAGTACTACTTATTTAATATATAATAGTTTGAAAAAAAGATTAAAAGCAGATTCTAAAGTTATTACCATTTGCGGGAATGCGTTAGAAGAATCTAAAGTAATTGAAGTAAAACTTGGAACAGAAATAAAGAAACTTATCGATGAGAAGATGGTTGTTATTGATGATAATTATTTATGTTTAGTTAATGGATTATTGAGTAGAAGAGTAGTAGATATTAATAATTTGATTGTAACAAACGATTTATCATCTATTATTATTGTTTCTAACGAAGAAAAAGAAGTTAAAGATTGTTTGAATTGTGGTTCATGTGTAGAAATATGTCCATATAGAGTTAATCCTAAATTAGTGATGGATACTTATGATGATGAAAAGAAATATAATACAAATGTTGAAAATTGTAGTGGGTGTGGTTTATGTTCTTATGTCTGTCCTGCTAATATAAATTTGAATAAATATTTACAAGGTAGGAGAAAAGATGAAAAATAATACTAAGAGAATGATTATAAATAGATTAATTGCTTTAATACCAGTATTTATTTTTGGATTTTATAAAAATGGTTTATTTTTGTATTATAAAAATTTATTAAATTTTACAGGTATTTTTAAACCTTTATTATTAGTAATAATAGGTTTTTGTGCATCAATTTTAGTTAATTATATATTTACTAAAGATAAAAACAAATATAATATATTCGATGATATTAGTGTTTTAGATGGTGTATTTATTGCAATGCTGATGCCACCTAAAATAAACATTATATTTTTTAGTGTTGTCTTATTTATATTACTAGTAATATCTAAATATTTATTTAATAAATTCAAGTTTAATAAAGTAGCATTTATTAATGTTGTCTTTATACTTTTAATTGTTTATGTTTTAAAAATAGATTTTTTAAATATATATGAAGCATCTTCGGATGTTGCTTTGACCACCTTTGATTTATTTACTGGAAAAGGAGTAGGTGGTATTTTATCAACTAGTTGTTTAGGTCTAATAATAGGTTATTTTTTCTTAGCAACAGAATTTAGTTATAAGAAAGAAATACCATTTTATATTTGTATATCATTTTTTATAATTGTACTTATTTATGGAATAATGAAACATGATGTGATGTTACCTTTGAGATTGATAATGGGGGATAGTATTATATTTGTATCTGTTTTTATTGCAACTGATACTTTATCTTCTCCCTATACTAAAAAAGGAAAAGGATTTTATGGACTTATAATTGGAGTGTTAACTGCAGTACTTACAATCATGTTTAATCATCATATTAGTGTCTTTATTGTAATTTTAGGTATTAGTCTAATATTTCCATTTTTGGATAAAATATTCTACAAAAAACTTAAAATATAGCTAAAAGTGAGGTTTTTTGCTATAAATATGTCTATAAAAAAGGAAATTGGCTCTTTACGTCGTAAATATATAAGTAGAGAGGCGATTTAATGGCATTTATCGAACAATCAAAAATAAACGAAGTTAGGGAAAAAGCAAATATTGTAGACATAGTCGGTGGATATCTTCCTTTAACACAAAAAGGGAAGAATTTTTTTGGTGTTTGTCCATTTCATGATGATCACAGTCCTAGTATGAGTGTTTCAAGTGAGAAACAAATTTTTAAATGCTTTTCTTGTGGTGCAAGTGGAAATGTATTTACTTTTGTAAGTGATTATGAAAATGTTCCATTTGGTGAATCGGTATCTATTGTTGCATCAAAAGTTGGAATAATTATTAGTAATAATTTTGTTAGCAAGAAAGTAAATAAAAATGAAGAAGAATTAAAAATAATTGAACTAGCTAATAAATATTATCAAAATAATATCAAAACTCAACTTGGAGTTACAGCGATTGAATATTTAGCAAAAAGAAATATTGATAGTGATGCTATAAACGAATTTGGAATTGGTTTATCATTAAAACAAATTGATGGCCTTAGTAAATTATTATTAAAAAAAGGATATAGCAAAGAAAAATTATATGACCTTAGTTTAATTAATCAAGATAATGATTTGTTTATTAATCGTATTATGTTTCCGCTTTATGATGAATTTGGTAATGTCGTTGGATTTTCAGGCAGGTCTTATGATGAAGAGTTTGGTGCTAAGTATGTAAATTCAAGAGAAGGATTATTATTTAAGAAAACTAAACTACTATATAATTATCATTTATGTAAAATGGTTGCTAAAAAAGAAAAACAAGTTATAATAGTTGAAGGTTTTATGGATGCAATTAGATTATCTGTTAATGGGATTAAAAATGTTGTAGCTATAATGGGGACAAGCCTAACAAAAGATCATGTTGCGTTGTTAAAAAAACTTAGGGTTAAAGTTCTATTATGTTTAGATAATGATTCAGCAGGAAAAACTGCTACCTATACAAATGGTCAGCTATTAGAAAAAAGTAACATAGAAACTGAAGTAATAGTCTTAACTGGTGAAAAAGATCCAGATGATTATATTACTAATAAAGGAATTGATGCTTTTATTAGTAATATGAAAAATCCAATTAAGTTCTTTGATTATAAATTAGAATATTTAAAACATAACAAAAACTTAAATAATTCTAATGATTTAGCAGATTATATAAATGATGTTATAAAATCATTAGAGAATGAAAAAGATGAAATATTAATCGATATAACTCTTCAAAAACTGGCAAAAGAATATAATGTTAATATCGATTTACTTAAAAAAAGAATTAAAAGCACTACTAAAAAGTCTGTTAAAACAACACCTGTTGTAAATACACCTAAAAGAATAAAACTTCATAACAAGTATGATACCGCAGCCAGAAGAATTATTTATTATATGATGAATAGTCCGACATATATAATTATGTTTAGTAAGAAATTGGGGTATATTAATAAATATGAATATCGGATGATTATTAATGATATTTTATATTACTATGAAGAAAATAAAAATATTAATTTAGCAGATTTCATTACTTATATTTCAGATAGAGAAAATATGTTATTACTTATTAAATCGATTGTTAATGAATGCATGGATTTAGAATTAACTGATGATGAAATGCTTAATTATTTACAAGTGATGAAAGAGGGAAATTACTTATCAGAAATAGAAGAGTTAAAAGTTAAGTTAAAAGATGAGCTTGATCATAATAAAAAAATAGAAATAGCAAGTAGAATAACAAAGTTAAAAAAAGGAAGTGTAGAGAATGTTAAAGGAAATTAAGAGTTTAGAAAAAAGAACAGAAGAATTATTAAAGATAGGGAAAGAAAAAGGTCATATTACATTTGAACAATTAGCAGATGCATTAAAAGGTCTAGAAATGGATAACGATAGTCTAGATGATTTATATAATGTATTTATTGAAAACAATGTTGATGTTATAACATCTGATGACGATGAAGAAGAAACAAAAGATAAAGAAAAAAAAGATGATAAGCCAATTATTTTAGATGATGCTGCTATTACTAAAAACATTAATATTAATGACCCAGTTAGAATGTATTTAAAAGAAATAGGCCGTATTAGTTTATTATCTGGTGAAGAAGAGTTGTCTTTATCAAAAAGAGTTGCTGAAGGTGATGAAATAGCTAAAAATGAATTAGCAGAATCAAACCTTCGTTTAGTAGTAAGTATTGCTAAAAGATATGTTGGACGTGGACTATTATTCTTAGATTTAATTCAAGAAGGTAATATTGGATTAATGAAAGCAGTAGAAAAATTTGATTATGAAAAAGGATAT
>CAYUEQ010000055.1:0-4622 GCA_964443805.1 uncultured Muribaculaceae bacterium | reverse complement strand
CCTTTATTTGTATATTCTTTAACTAGTTGTTTTGTTTTTTTGGATATCTTTCCATCTTTAGAAATTAGAGTTCCATCTATATCGCTTACAATTAGTTTATATTTCAATTTCACCTCCGGTATTATTTTCAAGTATCATTGCAGTCCTTTTCGTTTAATTCATATTAAGGTCTTGTAAATTATCTATTTAAAATTCTTATTGAATCTAAATCAAAATTAATATTTACTTCTTCTCCTTTTTCAAACATTCGTATTTTTAAGGGATTGTATTCTTCAATTAAGAAAGTTTCACCAAAGCATTCAACTTCATATTCCATTTTGCTACCATAGTAAAGTGCTTTTGTTACTACGCCTTTTAACATACTTTCATCCTTAACTAAATGAATTGATTCGGGCCTTATTATTGCAAAGGCAGTTTGATCAATTTGTAGTTCCGAATTACCTGGATTTGGAATAGTGAATGATTTTTCATTAAATTTAATTTTTACACCAGCAACTGACTTCTCTTCTACTTTAACTGAAAGCACATTTGATGTTCCTATAAAATCAGCAACAAATTTAGAGTTAGGATATTCATAAATCTCCTGAGGAGTACCTTGTTGCTCAATAATTCCTTCATTCATTATCACAATCTTATCTGAGATGGCCATAGCTTCTGATTGATCATGGGTTACATATAAACTTGTTATGCCTAATCTTTTTTGAAGATTTCTTAATTCATCTCGCATATACTCTCTTAGCTTGGCATCAAGATTTGATAATGGTTCATCAAATAATAAAACTTTAGGCTCAATTACCACAGCTCTTGCTAATGCAACTCTTTGTTGTTGCCCGCCTGATACGTGAGTAGGCAAACGGTCTTTCAGTTTTTCTAAACGCATTAGTTTTATAGCTTTATCTGCCCGTTCTTGAATTTCCTCTTTAGGTAATTTCCTTAGTTTTAATCCATATGTCACATTTTCATAAATTGTTAAATGGGGGAATAATGCATAGCTTTGAAATACCATAGCAATATCTCTTTTATTGGCAGGTACAGATACTACATTTTCATCTCCAAGATATATTTCTCCTGAAGTTGGAGTTTCAAATCCTGAAACCATCCTTAACATCGTTGTTTTGCCACAGCCAGAGGGGCCTAATAATGTTATTAATTCTCCATCCTCTACAACTAAGTCAACATTATTTACTGCAATAACTGGATCTCCACCATCTGGATTTGGAAATTTTTTAACAAGATTTTTAAGAAGTATTTGACTACTTTTCGAACTAAATGTGGTATCTATATTTTCCTTAACTTTATTCATTCTATATTCTCCTTATATTGACTTTCTATTCTCACATCTTTGTTTTGCCAATTTTTTCCACAATTATATTAAGTGCCCCTATAACTATTAAAATTACAATGATCATGATAACTACATAAGCAGAAGCAGAGCTGTATTGACTTACTTCAAACAATGAATATATCTTTGTTGTAACTAAACTCCACTTTGCAGATACCAAGAATACAGCAGCACTTACTGCAGTCATTGACTTTACAAACGAATAAACTAATCCCGAGAAGAATGCAGGTTTTATTAAAGGTAATGTAACTTTTCTAAATGTCTGAAAACTAGATGCTCCAAGATTAGTCGATGCTTCTTCAATTGAAGGATCAATTTGTTTCAAAGAAGCAGTTGCGGATTGAATTCCTACAGGCATATTCCTAAATACAAAGACTAATATTAATATAAGAGCCGTTCCTGTTAAGATAAGTGGTTTATCATTAAATGCTAATATAAAGCCTATACCAACAATAGTACCAGGTAATGCAAAAGTTAACATCGATGAAAATTCCAGGATGCTTTTACCATAAAAGGTTTTCCTTTCAAGTAAATATGCAATTATCATCCCTAATATGCCTGCAATGGGCATTGATATAAGAGATAAGACTATAGAATTTTTCATAGGACCCCAACCTAATGAAAATACATACTTGAAATGATCTAAAGTAAATGTAAAATTTACACCCCAAACTTTTACAAATGCACCTAATAATACAGTTCCATAAAACAATAAAATGATTGCTGAAAATAATGTTAAGATAATTAATAAGGGATAAACAATTTTTTTCTCTTTTGTCTTTGGTCTCTTTTGTGAAGGTTTGCCACTTACTGTTACAAAAGATTTTCCGCTTATCCAATATCTATTTAATATAAAGGCAAGTAAAGTCGGTAATAAGAGCATAATAGCAAGTATCGATCCACCTTTTAAATCATACATTCCTGTTATTACTCTATATGCCTCAACAGATAATGTACTATAATTCCCTGCTATAACTGCTGGATTACTAAAGTCTTCTAATGATTGAATGAAAACTAAGAGTAAAGCACTCAAGATACCTGGAAGTGATAATGGTAATGTAACCGTTCTAAATGTATATCCACTCGATCCTCCCAAATTCATTGCTGCGTCTTCTACAGAAGGATCTATTGATTCTAATATTCCTGATAAAGTTAAATATGCAGTTGGAAAATAGGACATTGTTTGTATTAAAATTAAACTATGAAGTCCATAAACATTAAAATCACTTATACCAAATAGACCATTAGTAATTAATCCTTGTCTACCAAATAAAAAAATGACAGCTAATGATAATATAAATGGTGGTGAAATGATTGGCAGCATAGCAATGAATTTAAAGAAACGCTTTCCTGGCAAGTCGACTCTTGTTAGAGCATAGGCGAATATATACCCTATGATTGTTGAAATAATTGCTGAAATTATTCCTAGTTTAACACTATTCATAAAAGTTGTACGATATCTTGTTTTGTTAAAAATATCTATTACCGATGCAAAATTAAATGAACCTTGATCGTCAGTTATACTATACATAAAGACATTTAATAATGGGTATATAATAAAGAGCAAAATTAAAGCAAAAACTACAATGACGGTTAATGCAAGCCCTGGTTCTTTAAAAATCATTTTTACATTTTCGAATGTCTTATTATATGTTTTTGTTTTTTTTGTTGCATTACTCAAGTTGCTGCCTCCTTTATGAGTTTATCAATTTATATGATTATGGTTGGGCATAACGACACCCAACCATATAAAAATAAAAAAGATATTGAATTTCCTAATGAATATTATTGTTCAAGATCATCATCTCCAGCAACTATTTCTGTGAACTCTTCTACTAATTTATCTCTATTTTCACCAGCCCAAATAAAGTCATAGTCTATTGTTTTAAGATCATCTATATTAATAGCACCTTCAGGAGGCGTTGCAGTAACATTTACTGGTAGTCTAAAGGATTTTGATTCTTCAAATAATTCTTGTCCTTCTTTACTCAGAACCCAATCAATAAATATTTTTGCATTTTCCATTTCATCTTCTGGCCCATTCTTAACAAGAGCAATTCCGCCAATTTCGTATCCTGTGCCATCTTCTGGAAATACAACTTCAACTGGATAACCTTCGGCAACTGGTTTTAGGCCATCATGAGAAAACACTAAACCTATAGCTGCTTCACCTAATCCAACATTTGTTGCAGGTGCTGAACCAGATTTTGTATATTGTCTAATATTCTCATTAAGAGCTTTGAAATATTCCCAGCCTTCATCTTCTCCATACATTTGAATAATTGAAGCTAGTATCGTATATGCTGTCCCTGAAGAACCTGGATGGGCTATAGAAATTTCATTTTTAAATTCAGGTTTTGTTAAATCTTCCCATGTAGCTGGGTAATCTATACCTTTTGATGCAAACCACTCTGTATTAACAGCAAAACCTAAAGCTCCTGCATAAAATGGAGCATAATATCCATCGGGATCTTTATATTCATCTGGTATATTAGTTAATTCTGGAGATTCATACTTCTCTAATAAATCGGATTCTTTAGCTGATATGAAAGTATCAACAGGACCTCCGTACCATACGCTTGCTTGAGGATTGTTCTTTTCAACTTGTAATTTAGCTAATATCTCTCCTGCTGATAATCTTACAAAATTAACTTTTATACCTGTTGCTTTTTCAAATGCATTTAAATAAACAGGAACCTCTGAATCTGGTAATGCTGTATAAATGGATAATTCTTTACTTGTTTTTACATCTTTCGCTTTTTCTGTCTCTTCATTTACTACTGCATCTTTTGCCTCTGATCCAGCTGTTGTACTTTTAGCCGTATCTTTATTTGACGAACATCCCGCTACTAATGTTAATGTTATTGTTAACACCAGTAAGATTCCTATAACAGAAAATTTTTTCATACTTTTTTCAACATTTTTTATTCTCCATATAAATGTTTTTTGTTAAATTAATAATTTAACTCCTTTCTAACCAATAATTATCTTTATAGAATTTAATAGAAAATTCTATTCTTTTTTAACCTTATTTTATGTTTATTCTAAAATTTTATGATATTTCAAAGCAGATAAATCGCGCTAGAAAGACATTTTTCATCTAATTTTCAAGCTTGTTTTCATAACAAGCATTTTATTTCCAGGTAATTTGTCTGGACATGTTTTTTTCTCTGAACTTAGTTTTTTTATTCAATAGAATATATTCACTCGTTTCAATCTAACTTTGCTAACATTTCTTTTAAAGTAGATTTCCGTCCCATTTATTACCCTGGGACGGAAA
>CAYUEQ010000054.1:0-5344 GCA_964443805.1 uncultured Muribaculaceae bacterium | reverse complement strand
CGTATTTAAAATAATCCTTTTTAGTTTGCGAGGCATGTTGCCGAGCCAATGGTTTGAAAGAAAACCTATCACCTAGCTAATGGGAAGATAAGCTATAGGCAAGGGCGTTTTTGGTGACAAAAGGGTCTTAAGGAAGCTGAAGCGATGGTTTCACCTTAAAGTCTCCTAGATTATGTATAGAACTTTATTCTATATGAGAATAAAAGGGATAAAATTACAGCTAAGAATCATCAGTTTTTAGGAGTTAATAATGTAATATTTACCTTCAAAGACAGAAAAGATCTATATGGTGAACTGGGAGTCTCTTGGTATACTCAAGGTAGTGGTAAATCGTTTCCCTACGATGGTTTTCGTGTTGTCCTAACCCTTGAATAATACCTATATTATTAAATAAAAAAGTATTGTGAAAATTAAGCTTGAATAAATAATATGAAAGAAACGAGAAATAAAAAATATATTAAATTTGATTAAAGTATCATTTATGATACTTTTTATTTGCATATGTACACTAAATCCAGCAAATGAAAGGAAACTTACAAATAATAAACCTTTAATATAATTACTATGTTGTAAAGTCTTTAAATTATTTAAACCTTGTGTTAGTTCCAAGCTTCCTTTTAATATTGCATTTAATAAAGGTGGTAGAGTTATAATTTCATTGATTACAGCACTAATAATAATAAATGAAGCAATTGTACCTAAAATAAGTAATAAAGTGTTAATAGATGATTCTAATGCCTTACTAAAACATTCACCAAAGGTTAATTTTTTTCTTTCTAATTCATTAAATATTGTAATTAAAGACTTGTTGCTTTTAATGTATTTAGAAGGTCGATAGTTTCTGATTGTTAAACCAACAAAAACATTTCCTATATAATGAGCTGCTATGATAATTACTGCATAATTTAAACTACCAAATACATATAAAGCCATGTTTGTAATAAATAGGGGGTTTGAAAAACAAGTAAAAGCTAATATTTTACTCGCCTCATCATCGTTTATATAGCCGCTTTTTAACATTTCTTTTGTGTATTTTGCATTACTTGGTAAACCAGATATTAAAGCCATAAAAAAAATAAATGCTGTTTCGCCTTTTATTTTAAATAATTTGTTCATAATATTATGAAAATAAAAACCTAAAAGATCAACCATTCCATAATTGATTAAAAAATTACTGATAATAAAAAAAGGAAATAAAGATGGAAATACTTTATGAACCCATAAATCTATTGCAAAAAGAACTTGATTTAGTATCAAGTTAGAATTAAACATAATAATTATTAAAACAAGTACTAAGATTGTTAAATAAAATGTATTTTTAACAGAATTTTTCATAATTTCTCCAATGTTTGTTATAATTAAATAGGTGATTTGATTGCATATTAAAATATATGAAAACTTCAAAAATTATATAAAAGAAAACTATAAGTTTTTACTAACAATGATATTAATTATAGCTGTATTTTGGGTTCAGTTTCCATTTTTAATCTATACTCCTGGTGGAGCGGTAGATTTAGATAAAAGGATAGTTATTGAAGAAAGGCAAGAAAAAGATGGTAAATTCCAAATGGCTTATGTGTCAATGGTAAGAGGATCAATTCCTTTTATTTTGGCTTCTTATGTAATCCCTAATTGGGATTTAGTAAAAACAAGTGATGTAACACTAGAAGATGAATCCGTCGATGATATGATAAAAAGAGATCAAATATTTATGGAAAAATCGATAGATGATGCCTTAATTAATGCCTATAAATTAGCAGATAAAGAGATAAAAATAACTAGTACTAATAATCATATTATCTATATTCATGAAGGATCAAATACAACATTAGAATTATATGACGTTATTGTTAGTGCTAATAACATAAAAATAACTTCATTAACTCAGTACTTAGAAATAGTAGAATCATTAAATGTTGGTGATGTAATAGAGTTAGAAGTCTTAAGAAATAATAAAAAAACAGAAGCAACTGCCGAAGTAATATTAATGGATGGTAGTTTAAAAACTGGTATAAGTATTATAAGTACCTATGATTATGAAACAAATCCAGAAATAAAAATAAATAGTAAAGCAAGTGAGTCGGGATCATCTGGAGGTTTAATTATGGCACTAAGTATTTACAATCACTTAGTCAATGAAGATATTAGTAAAGGTAAGAATATAATTGGTACTGGAACAATTGATGAAGAGGGTAATGTTGGAGAAATAGGAGGAGTTAAATACAAATTAATTGGTGCTGTTAAAAATAAAGCAGACGTATTTATCTGCCCTGAAGAAAACTTAGCCGAAGCAAGAAAAGTTGCTCAAAATAATAATTACGATATTAAAATAATCGGAGTTTCAACTTTTAAAGAAGCATTAGAAAAATTAGAAGATTTATAAATTGAATATTACTAAAAAACAATCCAAAGAACTAATAAAAATAAGTTAAATAGATTAAATAAATATGATATAATTATGAGTAGGGAGAAATATATGCTAAAAGTAGAACACATTTCAAAAAGTTATGGTAGTCTCAAAGCTGTAGATGATTTATCATTTACTGTATCTAAAGGAGAAATATTTGGTCTTTTAGGTATAAATGGTAGTGGTAAAACAACAACTTTTAGAGTTATTATGGGACTATTAGAACCAGAAGAAGGTACAGTTACATTAAATAATAAAACAATTGATTATTCGATTACTGATAATATTGGTTTTTTAACTGAAGAGAGAAGTTTACTAACCAAACTAACAGTAAAAGAACAAGTAGAATACTATGCTAAATTAAAAAGTATGGATAGTAAAACAATAAATAAGGAATTAGATTATTGGTTAGATAGATTTAATATAACTGAATATAAAGATAAAAAGATTAAAGAATTATCTAAAGGTAATCAACAAAAAATTCAATTTATAACAGCAGTTATTCATAAACCAGAACTATTAATATTAGATGAACCATTTGCAGGTCTTGATCCAATTAATATTGAGATGTTTAAAGAAGCAATTAGAGAATTAAAAAATAATGGATCAATTATAATATTTTCTACTCACCGAATGGATCATGTTGAATTATTTTGTGAGAAATTAGTAATTCTAGTAAAAGGAAAAAACATCTTATCAGGTAAAATGAAAGATATTAAAACTAAATACCGCAAGAAGAATATAATTATAGCTGGAGATGTAGATAAAAAACAATTAGAAAAAATTAATGGAGTAATTTCAGTAACAAAAAAAGGCACTGAGATAGAAGTTAAAATTAGTGATTCTA
The DNA here is from genome assembly GCA_964443805.1 of uncultured Muribaculaceae bacterium. Taxonomy (GTDB): domain Bacteria; phylum Bacillota_I; class Bacilli_A; order RF39; family UBA660; genus CAYUEQ01. The sequence continues at coordinate 2,090 of CAYUEQ010000054.1, read as the reverse complement.
GTATTACAGAAGAGGTATTTAAGTACATAAAAAAATGTAAAAACATAACTAAGTTTGTGGTTGAAGAACCAAGCTTAAATGAAATATTTGTTGACAAAGTAGGTGATGCATATGAAAAGTAAATTATGGTTACTTACTAAAAATAGCTTAGATAAAAAAATTAAAAGTAAATGGTTTGTAGTTATTAATATTGTTATAGCAATTTTAATTATTGGATTAATAAATATTGATAATATAATAAAAACATTTGGTGGAGATTTTAACGAAAAGAATGAAATATTAGTTATTGACGAAACTAATATACTCTATGACTATCTAGAACTTAATTTCAATAATGTAAAAGAATCTAGTATGGGATCAATTACTTATGAGATTAAAAAATATGAAGGTACAGAAAAAGAAGCAAAAAAGATAATTGAAGAAAATAACGATCTATTAGTTTTAATAAAAGAAGATTCCAAAAATATAGCTAGAACATCGATAATAAGTTATAATATAGCAGAAGATCTCATAACCCAAGTCTTATTAAGTTCAATCAACAATGCTAAGATGCGTTATGCGATGGAATCTACTACATTAGATAAAAGTGAACTAGCTAAGATTTATACTGATGTTGAATTTGTATTACAAACATTAAGCGATGAAAGAGATTTAGATTCATCGATGTCTATGGTAATGAGTACAGTTTTTCCAATCATAATATTACCCTTCTTCATGCTTGCGATATTTGCAGTTCAATTTATTGGAACTGAAATTAATGAAGAAAAAACATCAAAAGGAATGGAAATAATTTTAACAAATGTCTCTGCTAAAACGCACTTATTTAGTAAAGTAATATCAAATAATTTATTTGTAATTATTCAAGGAGCGATTCTATTACTAAGTTTGATAGCAGGATTAATAATTAGAGTGTTATCTACTGGTAATAATTTATTAACTGATATAGAAACATATCTAGGACCAACATTTGATGCCATAAAGTCTACTGGTTTTATCGATTCGTTACCTATTTTGATACCACTTGTGTTAATATTAATGTTACTAACATTTCTAGCATTTTCGTTACTATCTGGAGTGTTAGCATCAATGACTACTAGTATGGAAGATTTTCAACAAATGCAAATGCCTACTATGTTAATTCTAATGTTTAGTTATTATATATCAATGATGGCAGGTATGTTTGATGGATCATTATTCATTAAAATTATTGGATATATACCTTTTGTATCAGCAATACTAGCACCAGCATTACTGATACTAGGGCAATTTTCAGTAATAGATATGTTAATATCTATTACAATAACAATAGGAGCAATAGTAATTTTATATCACTATGGATTAAAAATCTATAAAGTAGGTATATTAAATTACTCATCAGACAACTTGTTTAAAAAAATAATTACAGCTGTAAAAAGCTGAGGGAGGAAGAAAAAAATGGAAAATAAAGAAGTAGTATTATTAGAAAAATTATTCCCAGTTGAAATACCTGTAACTATATCAAGGGAACAAAAAGTTGTAAAAAGAAGAACAAATGATGAAGGAAAGGTTAAAGAACATTACTATGCAAAATTATCTAATTATATCAATTATAAAAATCAACTAGATAATCCATATATAGATTTTGAAGAAATGGAAGGTCTTTATCCATACGAACCAGAAGAGTTATCTTTTGAATATAAAGATTTAACAAAGTTGGATTCAATTATTCTTCAATATGATGAAAAAACCAATTCTTATAATAAATTAGAAAGACTTGTTCAAAGACTTTCTAAAGCTGAACAAGTAGAAGATAATCGAAAAAATAACATAACTGAATACTGGGATATATCAGCATTATCACAAATGCAACAAGATGAAATCCAAAATATTCTTGGTGGTGCAGTAGAAACTTTTGAAATCAACAATAATAGATATACAAAATTAGAAAAATCAAAAACTCTTTAATAAATCTTACAGAAACGACAAATGTCGTTTTTGTTTTTGTTGAAATAACTCTACAAAACTGATAAATTTACATATTAAAAGGAGGATAAAGATGAAGAAATATAAAGTACCAATAATTATATCAATCATCACTTTTATCCTCTTTT
>CAYUEQ010000053.1:0-5405 GCA_964443805.1 uncultured Muribaculaceae bacterium | reverse complement strand
ACTGCATCAAGTACATTAACTGATGAAGAAATAGATAAAATGATGAAAGAAGCAGAAGCTAATAAAGAAGCAGATGAAAAAAGAAAAGAAGAAGCTGAAGCAAGAAATGAAGCTGATAGTGTAATCTTTGCAACTGAAAAAGCTATTAAAGACTTAGGAGATAAAGTTTCTGAAGAAGATAAAAAGTCCGCTGAAGAAAAAATTGCAGAACTGAAAAAATCTTTAGAAGGAACTGATATTGAAGATATTAAAGCTAAAAAAGATGCTTTAAATGAAACAGCAATGAAACTTGCAACTAAAGTTTATGAAGAAAGTGCTAAAGAAGCAGAAGCTCAAGAAGCAAAAGAAGCTAAAAAAGAAGACAAAAAAGATAATAAAAAAGACAAAAAAGATAAAAAGAAAAAAGTTCAAGAAGCAGAATACGAAGAAAAGAAATAAATTTAAAGCTCTAGTTAAAGCTAGAGCTTAATTTAAGTTAAGGAGTAAGGCATGGTACCAAGAGAAAAAATAAATAAAGATGATACATGGGATTTAACTAGAATATATAAAACTAAGAAAGACTTTGATAATGAATATGAATTAATACATGAAAAAACAAAAGAATTAATGTCATATGAAGGTAAAGTAATGGATAATTCAACTAACCTATTAAATGTTTTAACCTTGGAACAAGAAATAGATAATTTATTAGGTAGATTATATATTTATGCTCATTTACTTTATTATCAAGATATGACTAATAATGAAAATGATATACTTCGTTTAAAAATAGAACAACTTGCTGAAAAAATATCGGTTGATTTATCATTTGTGGCACCAGAAATGTTAAAAAAAGATTATAAGAATCTTTTAAATGATGAATTAAAAGAATATGAATTTATGTTAGAAAAAATGTATCGTTATCAAAAATATACATTATCTGAAAAAGAAGAAAAATTATTATCTTCTGCTAGTAATGTAATGGGTGTTGGTAGCGAAGCATTCTCTAAATACGATAATGCTGATATCGATTTAGGTTATATTAAAGATGAAGATGGTAAAAAACATAAGTTTAATAATCAATTGTTTGCAGATTATATAAGAAGTTATAATCGTCCTCTTCGTAAAAGAGCAATGATTAAAATGCATGATTACTATAAAGGTAAAAAGAATACTCTTGCAGCACTATATGCCAGTAATGTTAAAGAAAATGCATTCTTTGCTAAGATAAGAGGATATAATAATTCTTTAGAAAAAAGCTTATATGCTGATAATGTAACTACAGATGTTTATAATAATTTGATTAGTTCAACTCATAATAATTTACATTTACTACATAAATATATGAATCTAAAAAAAGAATTGTTAAATCTTAATAAAATGCATATCTATGATGTTTATGCAGAACCTAAATTTGAAATTAATGAGAAAATAGAATTTAATGATGCTAAAGATATTATTAATGAATCTTTAAAACCATTAGGAGAAAAGTATATTGATGATTTACAAAAAGCGTACCAAGAAAAATGGATAGATATCTATCCTAATGAAGGCAAAAGAAGTGGTGCATATCAGTGGGGTCCTTATAAATTACCTTATGTTTCCTTAAACTATAACAATAAAACTGATGATGTTTCTACAACGGCTCATGAACTTGGTCATGCAATGCATACATATTATTCTGATCATAATCAAAGTACTGTGTATAATAATTATCCAATCTTTTTAGCAGAAGTAGCATCTACTGTTAATGAGGTGTTACTATCAGAATATTTAATCAAACATGCAAAAAATGATGAAGAAAAAATTAAATACTTACTAGATTTTATTGAAAAATTTAGAGCAACTATGTATCGTCAAGTTATGTTTGCTGAATTTGAAAAAATAGCTCATGAAGCCCATGAAAAAGATATTCCTTTAACTGAAGAATTATTATCAAATATGTATTTAGATTTAAACAAAAAATATTTTGGTAAAAATGTTTTAATGCATGATTATATAAAATATGAATGGATGAGAATACCTCATTTCTATACTTCGTTTTATGTCTATAAATATGCAACTGGTTTAGCATCAGCTCTATCAATTGCAAGTGATATCCTAAATGAAGAAAAAGATATAAATGATAAATATATGAACTTCTTAGCAAGTGGAAGTAGTAAATATCCACTTGATACATTAAAATTAGTTAATGTTGATTTAACTAAAACACATTCCATTGAAAAAGCATTTAATATGTTTGAAGATAAACTAAATGAACTTGAAATGCTTATTAAAAAAATAAACTTACAAGGAGGTGACTAATGTCAAAAAAAGATTATTATGAAATATTGGGAGTCCAAAAAGGTGCTACTGATGCCGAAATAAAATCTGCTTTTAGAAAAAAAGCAAAAGAACTCCATCCAGATAACAAAGATACTGGCGATGAAGCTAAATTTAAAGAATTAGGTGAAGCTTATTCAGTACTATCAGATCAACAAAAGAAAGAGCAATATGACCGATTTGGTCATGATGCATTCTCTAATGCAGGTGGTGCAGGAGGGTTCCAAGGTTTTGGTGGATTCTCATCATTTGATGATGTTGATTTAAGTGATATCCTAGGAGATATTTTTGGATCATCATTTGGATTTGGGGGAAGAACATCTTCTCGAGGAAACCAAAAAACTAAAGGCCCTGATTCGTTAGTAAGAGTTGAATTAACATTTGAAGAAGCAGCTTTTGGAGTAGATAAAACTTTAAATCTAAACCTTGATGAAACATGTGAAAAATGTAGTGGACACGGTGGATTTGATGAAGAACAATGTAAAACTTGTAATGGTGCAGGAAGAGTTGTCAGCCAACAGAATACTCTATTTGGGGCCTTCCAAACTGAAACTACATGTCCAACATGTAACGGTAAAGGTTCAACTTATAAAACTACTTGTAATGAATGTAAAGGTAAAGGACAACAAAGAAATAATAAAGATATAGTTATAAAAGTACCAGCAGGTGTTGATAATGGTTCTCAATTAAAACTAACAGGAAAAGGTCAAGCAGGTAGAAATGGTGGACCAAATGGTGATATCTATATTGAATTTAAAGTTAAACCACATCCTATCTTCGAACGTGATGCCAATGATATATATCTAGAAGTTCCAATTACATTTACTGATGCTGCATTAGGTGTTAAAAAAGAAATTCCAACTATCCACGGAAATATAACACTAGATATTAAAGAAGGAACAAATAGTGGGGACTTATATAAAGTCAAAGGTAAAGGTATTAATGACTCAAGTTTATTTGGTAAAGGAGATATGTATGTAACAATTAAAGTTATCACACCATCTAAATTATCAAGAGAACAAAAGAAAATCCTTAAACAATTAGAAAAAACAAAGTTAAGTGGTGAAAAAGAAATAAAAGAATTTGAAAAACATTTGTAAAAACAATTTCAAATTCTTTTTTACTTACTAAATCTTCTTTCTATTTATATTAAATTATGATAGAATTAAAATTAATAAAAGGAATCGTGATTTTGGATGAAAAATTTATTTGTTGATATTTTTGATCTTTTAAAAACTATTAGATGGATTGATATAGCATTCTTTTCATTAGTTATATTATTAATAATAACTTTTATAATGATTATTTATGTTATAAAGTTAAATAAAAGTGAAATAGTAGTAGAAGAAGAAAAAAATTCTGATCAAAAAGATTTTGATATTGGAGAAATAACTAAACAAATTGAAGATGAATATGAAAATTTAAATATTCAAAACAATAATAATTATGAACGAAGTCAAGAAGAACAAGCTATAATTAGTTATGATGAATTATTAGCAAATACTGGTGAATTTCATTTAGAATATGATGAAGAATATGAAACTGACCCAGAGATACAAATTAAAAAAATAAAAAAAGCAGTACATATTGAAGATGAAAACTTGCGTAAATATAATAAAGAAGAGAAGTATTTAGAATATTTAAAAACATTAAAAAACAAATAAAAAACATAAAACCTAAATCTGATATGGCTTTTGATTTAGGTTTTAATATGGAAAGATGTGATTAGATGACATTTAAAATTATTACATTAGGTTGTAAAGTTAACATATACGAAAGTGAATTAATCAAAGAAAAAATGTTAAATAATAATTTTATTGAAAGTGATAGAGCAGATATAGTTATTATTAATACTTGTTCAGTAACTAATAATGCAGATTCTAAAAGTAGAAAACTAATTAGAAAAAGTAAAAAAGAAAATAAAGATGCAATTATTGTAGTATGTGGTTGTATGAGTGAAAATCATCAGAATATCTATGAAGATATCGATATCGATATCTTAATAGGTAATAAAGATAAAAGTAAATTAATTGATTATATAAAAAACTATATTGAAGATAGAAAACAAATAGTTAAATTTTATGATGAAAAAATAAAAGACTTTGAAGATATGACAATAGATAAATATAAAAATAAAACTAGAGCATTTGTAAAAGTTCAAGATGGTTGTGATAATTATTGTACATATTGTATAATTCCATATCTAAGAGGAAACTCAAGAAGTAAAGATTTTAATAAATGTTTACTAGAAATAAAAACCTTAGTTGAAAATGGGCATCAAGAAATTGTTTTAACTGGAATTCATACTGGAAACTATTTAGATAATGGTAAAACATTAACTGATTTAGTTAAAGAAATATCAAAACTACCTAATTTAAGAAGAATTAGAATATCTAGTATTGAAATAACAGAAATAGATGATAAATTCTTGAATGAATTAAAAACAAATAATAAAATATGTGATCATTTACATATTCCGTTACAATCAGGTAGCGAAACAATACTAAAACTAATGAATCGTAAATACAATTTAAATGAATTTAAAATCATTGTAGATAAAATAAGAGAGGTTCGACCTAATATAAGTTTAACTACAGATGTTATAGTAGGTTTTCCTGGAGAAAGTGAAGAATACTTTACCGAGACAATTAAATTTATTAAAGAAATAAAATTTAGTAAAATCCATGTTTTTCCTTATTCGATAAGAAAGACAACTGGAGCAGAAAAATTACCAGGACATTTAAAAGGAAATGTAAAAAAAGAAAGGTCTTCTATTTTAACTAATTTGTCGCAAGAATTAGAAACCAATTACTATAATAAATTTTTTAATCAAGAAGTTGAAGTATTGATAGAAGAAATTAAAGATAATTGTAGTATAGGTCATACTAGTAATTATCTAAAAATCAAGATCCAAAACAAGTTAGAAAAAAACACTTTTTATAAAATTAAAATAATAGAAATAAATATTAATAATGAAATTATTGGTATTAAACAAACTTGAATAACTTCATCAAAAATGGTAATATTAATACAGAAGATAAAACTTGAGAAAGGAGCAGCCTATGAAGCATAAAAAAGTAGTATTAACAACAATTATAGTAGCA
>CAYUEQ010000052.1:0-5629 GCA_964443805.1 uncultured Muribaculaceae bacterium | reverse complement strand
ATAAACAATTATATATAAACAATTATCGAGCAGATAATCCTTTAACATATAAAACAGAAACTGGATGTTCAGGAGGTTCGCCAAACGCACCTTCAAATTTATCAAGTTGTCCGTATTCATATCCAGATTTAACGTTAGAAGCAACAGGGGCTTCTACTGCTGGGAATATATATGGCATATATGATATGAGTGGTGGAGCTTGGGAGTATGTAATGGGGCAATTAGTAAAAGAAGGAACAGATTTAGGCACATTCTATTCAATTTCTTCATCTGGAGTTTGGGATGAAATCCCGGATCTAAAGTATTATGATAGTTATGAAAATAATATAGATAAATTAACCCATGAAAGAGGATATTTGGGAGATGCAACAAGAGAGACATTAAAAACATTTGGAACATCAATACATGATGGCTGGTATTCAGATTATTCTGCTTTTCCTGATATTAATGGAATCTGGTTTGTTCGTGGAGGTTATCCGGAAACTAAATCTAGTTCAGGCGCTTTTGCATTTAAAAGTCCGATGGGTGATCCAACTGGCAGTGCTGCGTTTAGAGTTGTTCTAGTAATTGAATAATCCAAATTAAATCAAATTGTAATTTTTGACACTATGTGATACAATTGAATTATTCAAAAAAAGGGGATGCACTTTTGAACCATTATTTTACTGATAATCAAAATTTAAAAAGTCAACTTCGGACTATTGAATATAACTATAAAGATTATAAATTTTTGTTTTGGAGTGATATTGGGGTTTTTTCTAAAAACAAAATTGATTTTGGTAGTAGAGTATTAGTTGAAGCTATATTAAAAGAAGCTAAATCAGGCATATCTATATTAGATGTAGGATGTGGTTATGGCTTTATTGGAATTACTTTAGCTAAAGTTTTGAGTTCTAAAGTTGATCTTTGCGACATAAACTTAAGAGCAGTACATCTTGCTAAAATGAATGTAAAAGAAAATAAAGTAGCAGCTAATGTTTTTAGTAGTAATATATATGACAATATTAATAATAAATATGACTTAATTGTAAGTAATCCTCCAATTAGGGCTGGAAAAAATATAGTTATTGATATATTAGTAGGTGCGAAAGAATTTTTAAATAACGAAGGTGAGGTTTGGTGCGTAATTAGAAAAGATCAAGGTGCAAAAAGTATTGAAAAAATTCTAAAAGAACATTATTTATGTAAAATTGTTGAAAAAACTAAAGGTTTTTTTGTTTTTAGTTTAAAAAACATTGACAAAGGATAAGTTCATTGTTAGAATTAGAAATTGGTGACGTGTTGTTTTTAGAACATGTAACAAACAGGCTAAAAAAGTATATAAAATATGGTATAGGGGTGGAATGATTGGCATACATTATTGAGAAGTTTGGGGACCACAGTGAGAGGAGAACTTTTTCTAAAACAAAAAGTATTTTGCCTTTAACAGATTTATTAGAAATTCAAAAAAAATCTTATGCAAAATTCTTAGAAGAAGGAATAAGAGAAGTATTTGATGATATTTTTCCAATTGAAAGTTTTACAGGAAATATTTCAATTGATTTTGGTGATTATTCTTTTGAAGAACCAAGATATTCAATTAAAGAAGCAAAAGAAAGAATGGTTGGTTATACATCATCATTAAAAGTACAAGCACGTCTTTTTATTCATGAGACGGGAGAAGTTAAAGAGCAAGAGATATTTTTAGGAGATATGCCTTTAATGACTGAAGCAGGGACTTTTATTGTTAATGGTGTTGAAAGAGTAATTCAATCTCAGTTAGTTCGTAGTCCAAGTGTTTATTTCAAAAGAGAAATAGATAAAAACGGAAGACCAGTTGTTACTGGGGAAGTAATTCCTAATAAAGGAACATGGTTAGAGTATGAACAAGATGCTAGAGATGTAATTTATGTTAGAATAGATCGTACAAGAAAAATAGCTATTACTACATTATTAAGAGCATTAGGATTATCAAATGATGAAGATATCATTAATTTTTATGGTGAAAACCAATTTATTAATAATACATTAGTAAAAGATACAACTAAAAATACTGATGAAGCATTAATAGAAATTTATGAAAAACTAAGACCTGGTGAACCAGCTACTTTGGATAGTTCTAAAAACCAACTTATTACAAGATTTTTTGATAAATTCCGTTATGATTTAGCACGTGTAGGTCGTTATAAGTTTAATAAGAAATTAAATGTTTTAGATCGTGTATTAGGTTGTGTTATTGCAGAAAACATTAAAGATGGTAAGAAAACAGTAGTTAAAAAAGGAACTTTAATTACTAAAGAAATTCTTGAAACTATTAAACCGTTATTTGAAAATGGTTATAATGTTAAGGAAGTAATGATTAATGAGGAGCTTGATGAGTATAATAAAATTCAAGAAGTTTTAGTATACGATAAAGAAGATCCTGAAAAAGTGATTAAAATAATTGGTAATGACCAAAATATTGATGTTAAAAGATTAACTATATCTGATATCTATGCTTCAATTTCATACTATTTAAATTTATTAGATACAATTGGAAATGTTGATGAAATAGATAACTTAGGTAATAGAAGAGTAAGACAAGTAGGAGAATTAATTCAAGTTCAATTTAAAGTTGGAATGTCGCGTATGGAACGTGTTATTAGAGAACGTATGACTACACAAGAAATTGAAGCGGTAACTCCTAAGTCATTAATTAATATAAGACCTGTTACGGCATCATTAAAAGAATTCTTTGGTAGTTCTCAGTTATCAAAATATATGGAACAAATAAATCCGATTGCAGAATTAACTGATAAAAGACGTCTATCTTCTTTAGGGCCTGGAGGTCTATCAAGAGATAGAGCTGGAATGGAAGTAAGGGACGTTAATGAGTCTCACTATGGAAGATTATGTCCTATTGAATCTCCAGAAGGTCCAAACATTGGATTAATTTCATCCTTATCTTCTTATGCAAAAATAAATGATTATGGATTTATAATGACTCCATATCGTAAAGTTATAAATGGAAAAGTTACAAATGAAATAGATTACTTAACAGCAGATGAAGAAGCAGACTTTTATATAGCGCAAGCTACTACTGCTTTAGCAGATGATGAAATTGCTGATGACGAAATAGTTTGCCGTTTAAATGGTAACAATGAATTAGCTAAAAAAGAATTAATAAATTACTTAGACGTAGCACCTAATCAAATTGTTTCTATAACAACAAGTTTAATTCCATTCTTAGAACATGATGATGCTAATAGAACGTTAATGGGAGCAAATATGCAACGTCAAGCAGTACCATTACTAGAGGCTGATAGTCCAATTGTAGGTACTGGTATTGAATATATTGCTGCAAGAGATTCAGGATCAACTATCATTTGTAAAGCAGATGGAGTTGTTGAGTATGCTGACTCTAAGAAAATAATTGTTAAAAATTTAAAAGGTAAAGACACTTATTATTTAGCTAACTTTGAACGTAGTAATGCTGCATCATCATTTAATCACAGACCTTTAGTTAAAAAAGGTGATAAAGTTACAACAGGAATGGTTATTGCTGATGGTCCAAGTTGTGATAAAGGTGAACTTGCACTTGGTAAAAATATGACAGTAGCATTTATGACATTTGATGGATATAACTATGAAGATGCGATTATTTTAAGTGAAAGATTAGTAAAAGATGATGTTTATACATCGATTCATTTAGAGCATTATGATATTGATTGTAGAGATACTAAATTAGGTCCAGAAGAAATAACAAGAGATATACCTAATGTTGGTGAAGAGGCGCGTAAAAACTTAGATGCAAATGGTATAATTAGAATTGGTACAGAAGTTAAAGAAGGAGACATTTTAGTAGGTAAAGTTACTCCTAAAGGTGTTCAAGAATTAACTTCAGAAGAAAAATTATTACATGCAATTTTTGGTGAAAAAACTCGTGAAGTTAGAGATACATCTCTACGTGTTCAAAACGGTGCAGATGGCATTGTTCATGATGTTAAAGTATATACAAAAGAAAATAGTGATGAATTACAACCAGGAGTATCTAAAGTAATTCGTGTGTATTTAGTTCAAAAAAGAAAAATCCAAGTTGGAGATAAAATGGCTGGACGACATGGTAATAAAGGTGTTATATCACTGGTATTGCCAGAAGAGGATATGCCATATTTACCAGACGGAACTCCAGTAGATATGATGTTAAACCCGATGGGTGTTCCATCACGTATGAATATTGGACAAATTCTTGAGTTACATTTAGGAATGGCTGGTAAAAAATTAAACTGTAAAATAGCTACACCAGTATTTGATGGTGCAGAATTAGAAGATATTAGTGAAATGATGGCGGAAGCTGGAATGGATCCAGATGGAAAAACAGTCCTTTATGATGGACGTACAGGTGAGTCATTTGATAATCGAATTAGTGTTGGTGTAATGTATATGATTAAATTACATCATATGGTTGAAGATAAATTACATGCTAGGTCAACTGGTCCATATTCATTAGTTACTCAACAACCACTTGGAGGTAAAGCTCAATTTGGTGGACAAAGATTTGGTGAGATGGAAGTTTGGGCACTATATGCTTATGGAGCTGCTCATATCTTACAAGAAATCTTAACCATTAAATCAGATGATGTTATCGGACGAGTAAAAGTTTACGAAGCCTTAGTTAAAGGTAAAACAGTAAATCAAGCGGGTATTCCAGAGTCATTTAGAGTATTAATAAAAGAATTCCAAGCTTTAGGATTAGATGTTCAAATTATAAATAAAGATGATAAGATGTTAGAACTTAAAGATATTGAATCAGCAGAAGATAAAGATGACACTGTTACAATTGAAGAAATAGATGTCAAAAATTTAAATGAAACTACTGAAACAGAAGAAAAAAAACAACCAGAAGTAATTAAAGAAAAAAAACAGGAAGTTGTTGGGGAAGAGGGTGATAACCAATGATGGAAGTTAATAATTTTAAAGGAATTAGAATTGGTATTGCTTCTCCTGATAAAATTCGTGCTTGGTCATATGGTGAAGTAAAAAAACCTGAAACAATTAATTATAGAACATTAAAACCAGAAAAAGATGGACTATTTTGTGAAAAAATATTTGGACCTTCAAAAGACTTTGAATGTTCATGTGGGAAATACAAAAGATTAAGATATAAAAATGTTATTTGTGATCGTTGTGGAGTAGAAGTAACTCGTGCTAAAGTACGTAGAGAACGTATGGGACATATAGAACTTGCTTCTCCTTGTTCGCATATATGGTACTTTAAAGGTGTACCTTCTAAAATGGGATTACTTTTAGATATGTCGCCTAGAGAACTAGAAGAAGTTTTATACTTTGTTAGTTATGTAGTACTTGAACCAGGAACAATTCCATTAGAGAAAAAACAAATACTATCAGATAAAGAATATCGTGCGTATTATGAAAAATACGGTTCTTCATTCCGTGTAGGTATGGGAGCCGAAGCGATTAAAGAATTATTACAAGGGATAGAATTAGAAAAAGAAATTGATGAACTTAGAACAGAGCTTGACGGCATGCAAGGACAAAAAAGAATACGTTTAGTTAAAAGATTAGACTGTTTAGTATCATTTTTAGAATCAGGAAATCAACCTGAATGGTTGATTGTAGAAGCACTTCCAGTTATCCCACCAGAGTTACG
>CAYUEQ010000051.1:2022-5704 GCA_964443805.1 uncultured Muribaculaceae bacterium | reverse complement strand
GGCTCTCCAACATTGAGTGGGGAGTTTTTTTATGCCCTTATCAACATTGAGTGGGGAGTTAACTAATAAAGCTTCAACATTGAGTGGGGAATTTATATAAAATCATCGATTTTTAAAGTATTATATTTTACAATGTTTACATCAACCCAAATAAAAGTATTTGAGAGTTTTAAAACAATATTTAAATCATCTTAAATTCATTTAAGGAGTGGTAAAAATAGATGAAATAAAAACATTGTTGGGAATAAGTGAAAAGTCATATGAAGTAATAAAAATTGTAGAAGAAGAAAAAAATATAGTTGTTACTATTAAAAGTAATAATAAAAAATATAGATGTCCTAATTGTAATATTTATACTTCAAGTCTTCATGATCGTTTAAAACCGATAAGAATAAAATATTTAAAAATAGCTGAAAGATCTTGTGAATTGCAATTACAAAAAAGAAGGTTTATTTGTCATAAATGTAATAAAAAATTTACTGAAGATTTGAATTTAAACGAAAAAAAGAGTAGCATATCAAACTCACTAAAAATAAAAATAAGAAAAGACTTATTAAATTATAATTTAAGTATGAAGTATATTACAGAAATAAACGGAGTCACTGATATGACTGTTAGAAGAGAATTATTAGAAGCAACAAAAGGATATCCCAAACATCTAAGATTACTACCAAGCATAATATCATTTGATGAATTTAAAGCAGATACTAAACAAGGAAAATATGCTTTTGTTATAAATGATTTATTACATAAAAAAACGCTTGATATTTTACCAAGTCGTAAGAAGGATGATTTAATTCAATATTTTACATATGTAGAAAATAGAGAAGCAGTAAAATTTATAGTAACAGATATGTATGAACCATATTTTAGAGTTCAACAAATCATGTTTCCTAAAGCCAAGTTTGTAGTCGATCGCTTCCATTATATACGCTATATAATGGAAGCCCTTGATAAAATCCGGATCAGACTACAAGATTATTATAAACCAAACAGTAAAGAATATAAACTACTTAAAAATAAAAAGAATGTATCCTTATTAAGGAAATACTCAAATGATATTGATTGGTATGTTTATGCTAAAAGATATAGAAATGGCCACGTCGTTGATGTTCTACCTATTGAAATAAGAAAAGAATTATTTGAAATAAGTGAAGATTTAAAAATAGGTTATTATTTGAAAGAGACATTTTTAGATATAGTTAATCATGCAACATATGAAAATGCAAAAGAACAATTAGAAAGTTGGATAATGATGTGTCATGAAAGTGAAATAGAAGAGTTTATAATTGCATCAGGAACAATAGAAAGATGGCTACCTTATATAGTGAACTCATTTATAAGTAAAATCTTATCCCAAGGATTTACTGAAGGAAGAAACAACAAATTTAAAGTGATTAAACGAATCGGATTTGGTTATAAAAATTTTGAGTTTTTTAGACTTAGGTTGTTATATATTTGTAATGGAAAATTATCCGGATTAAGTAAAAAATAAATAACTAAAACATCAGTTTTACACGATATGACATATGAAAGTAGACAATGAATATACACAATTGTAAAAAAACATGAATTTCAAAAAGTAGGTGCGAAAGTGAGCAAAAAAACAAGCATAAAATTCATTGGGTTGAAAATGCTTGTTTTTTCTTTAATATATAAATAAAAAATAAATTTCACTCCCCACTCAATGTTGAAGAGCCAAAAAAACTATCTTTAATTAAAGGACATTGTCCTTTTTTTATTTTTGTAATTACCTATAGTATGGTAAAATTTTAATAGAAAGATAATATGGTGACAAAATGAGTACTATTAAAATTAAAAATCTAACTAAAGATTATGGAAATAACAAAGGAATCTTTGATGTTAATTTAGAAATTACTAAAGGTGAAGTATTCGGTTTTTTAGGACCTAATGGTGCAGGTAAAACAACTACTATTAGACACTTAATGGGGTTTATCAAACCAGATAGTGGAATATGTACTATTAATGATATAAATTGTTTTAAAGATTCAGCACTAATACAATCAACAGTTGGCTATATACCAGGAGAAATATCATTTATTGAAGATATGACTGGAATTGAATTTATTAAATTTATTGCTGATTATAAAAAACTTAAAAATTTAACTAAAGCCCAATATTTAATTGAGTTATTTGATTTGGATCCAAAAGGTAAAATAAATAAGATGTCTAAAGGAATGAAACAAAAACTGGGAATAGTTGTTGCTTTTATGCATGATCCTGATATTTTAATTTTAGATGAACCAACTAGTGGTTTAGATCCACTAATGCAAAATATTTTTGTAAAATACATTAATGAAGAAAAGAAAAAAGGTAAAACTATATTAATGTCATCTCATTTATTTGAAGAAGTTGAAAAAACCTGTGATAAAGTTGCAATTATAAAAAATGGTCGGATTGCTACTATTGATACAATAGCAAATTTAAAAAAGAATCAATCTAAGAAATTTACTATTACTTTTAATAATAAGAAAGATATTGAAAAATTTAAAAAAGAAAATATAAAAATTGTTGATATATTTGAAAAAAGAATAACCCTTATAATTCAAAATAATTTAAAACTATTTCTTAGTCTGTTAAACAAATATGATATTGTGGACATCTATGAAGAAACACAAGGAATAGAAGATATATTCTTAGATTATTATGGAGGTAATAAAAATGATTAATAAACCATTATATAAATATGGAATTAAGTCTAATTATAAAATTGTTTTAATCTTTATATTTATAATTACTATCTATGCAGCAATGATAGTTGGAATGTATGATAAAGAATCTTTAGATTTGTTAGAAGGTTTTACTAAAACAATGCCAGAGATAATGGCGATGTTTGGGATGCATACCCAATCTAATTCATTAATGAGTTTTTTAGTAACTTATTTATATGGATTTTTATATCTCTTAATACCTTTAATTGTTACTATCATAGTTTCAAATAAATTAGTTGCAGCATATGTTGATAACGGCTCAATGGCTTATCTGCTGGCATCACAAAATAATCGAAAAACAATAATTATTACTCAAATAAAAGTGTTAGGTACAATTATATTTACACTAATAACTTTTGCTACATTATTTACAATTATATCTAGTGAATTGTTGTACCCAGGAGAATTACCGTTAAATCAATTTTTATTTTTAAATTTAAATTTACTTATATTTCATTTATTTGTTGGTAGTATTTGTTTCTTAGCATCGACAATTGCTAATGAAACAAAATATTCATTAATGTTTGGAGCAGGTATTCCTTTAATATCTTACCTAATTCAAATGCTTGTTAATGTTGGTGGAAAATTAGAAAATTTAAAATATGTGACAATATTTTCCTTGTTTCAACCATTTGAAATCATAAACAATACTAATAATACTTATATAATGATGATAATATTAACAATAATTACAATATTTATATATATACTAGCAATTAAAATATTTGAGAACAAAGACATATCAGTATGATATTTTTGATATTTTAGACAAAAATATGTATAATGTTTATATGTTTTAAAGAAAAGGTGAATTAATATATGAAATCTTGCACCATTGTGTATAATCCTAAAAGCGGAGTGAATAAAAGACAGAATGTTTTAGATAAGGTTGTCGATGTTTTAAGGAAAAACAAATATGAAACAGAAGTAATAACTACTAAAGCAAAAGG
>CAYUEQ010000051.1:0-1922 GCA_964443805.1 uncultured Muribaculaceae bacterium | reverse complement strand
GATGTTTGTTTAATGGATGAACGTCCATTTGTTTATGTTGCTTGTTTTGGTAATTTAGTTAATATAGCTTATGACACACCTAGAGATTTAAAAGCTAGATATGGAAAACTAGCATATATAATGCACGGTCTTCAAGAATTCTCTAAAAGAATAAAAAGTTATAAATTAACATATAGAGTAAACGGTAAAATAAGAACTGGAGAATATTCATTTGTATTTGTAACTAATAGTAATCGAGTTGCAACAATCAATAATATTTATAAAGATGTAAAGCTAAATGATGGTAAATTTGAAGTAGCTATGTGTAAAGCTACTAAAAAAGTTGATATAATAAGAATTGCAAGTCAAATACTAACAGCAACAGATTTATCTAAAATAGCTGGTATCGAATATTTTCAAACTGATAGATTAGAAATAGATTTTGATAAAAATTATAGAATTCCTTGTTGTTTGGATGGTGAAGAATATAAAATTAAAAAGAATAAATATGTATTTTCAGTTAATAAAGAAGTAGATATGTTAGTACCTTCAAAAAACGTATCTAAATTATTTGAAAAAAAAGACATAGTAGGAGAATGACATGGAGTTAAGTAGTTATTTTTTATTATTCTTAATATATGCCCTTATAGGATGGATTTTAGAAGGAATATCAATTTATACAGAACATAAAAGAATTGTAAACCGAGGATTTTTAATAGGACCTTATTGCCCAATTTATGGAATAGGTGCTATACTAATAACAATACTATTAGAAAGTTCAGCTGCTGATCCATTAGCACTATTTTTAAAATCTATAGTTATATGTGCATTCTTAGAATATTTTACAGGATATATTTTAGAAAAAATATTTCATGCTAAGTGGTGGGACTACAGTGAAAAGAAATATAACATTAATGGATATGTTTGTTTAGAAAATTTAGTATTGTTTGGAATTGGAGCATGTTTAATAATATATATAATTAATCCATTTGTCATAGGATTATTAATAAGTATTCCTTCTAACATTAGCTCTATAATAGCAATTATTTTATTAGTAAGTTTTATTAGTGATTTAATTATCTCTATAAAAATAGTTGCTTCATTAAAGTTTGAATATAAACAAAGTAAGAATTTTGCGATAGAAGGAATACCAAATAAAGATATAAAAAACATATTAAGAGAAAGATCTGTATTATATCGACGTTTTATGGACTCTTTCCCACCAATACAAAAGACATTCATCGATGCGTTAAACAAGTTGACAAAATAATGTGCTAATTAATTCATTTTTTTACTAAATAATGCTATAATATACTAGTTCGAGGTGAAAAGCTATGTCTTCGTCCAAAAGAAGAAATTTTGAAAAAATAACAAATGACATTTTAAATAATGAAGAATTTAAAAAATTAAAAAAAGAGCATCACCATGGAATATCACGTTATGATCATTCTGTTCGTGTTGCAGAAAACACTTTTAATATTTGCAACTTTTTAAAAATAGACTACGAAGATGCTACTAGAGCAGCTTTATTACATGACTTCTTTCAAGATGAAGATCTTAAAGACATGAAAACATTAAACAAATATCAAGCCCATCCTTATTTGGCATATTTAAAATCATCTAAGATGTTTAATGTTAATGAAGTTCAAAAAGATGCAATTATCTGCCACATGTGGCCATGGACACTTAAAATCCCGCGTTATAAAGAAAGTTGGATTGTAACTGTTAGTGATAAAGTAATTTCATTAAGAGAATGGTTTAGTTTCAGATTAGCTGTTACTGTTTCTATTTGGATTTTATTTTTCTTTAATATAATAACTATTCAAAAATAGAGTCCTAGACTCTTTTTTAATTCTTTTGTCCCAATAGCTCAGTTGGATAGAGCACAATCCTCCTAAGATTGGGGTCGGAGGTTCGAATCCTCTTTGGGACACCATATAATT
>CAYUEQ010000050.1:0-5797 GCA_964443805.1 uncultured Muribaculaceae bacterium | reverse complement strand
AGTATTATTGATAGTACTATAATTGTTGTTTGTTTTTTTACATACTTTTTTATATAGTTCATTTAATCCCTACTTTATGTAGTTATTATATCCAATTTTTATAGTATCATCAAGAGTAGGTTGATTTTTATGGTCTAATTTCTGAAATCAATTCGCTTAAATGGACAATATCATAATCTAAATAATTTATTTGTTTTATTAAAATTTTAATATCAGTTAATTTAGCAGTATCTTTTATTAATATTATAGAACCTTTTTTGATATTATTTTTAATATCGATAATGTTACTTGAAGTAAGTGATAAATATGGCATTACTAAGTGTTTATTATAGTTCTCGCAAATATTTAAGTTGTTTTCTATTACACAAATGTTTTTATTAATTTTATTTTTATTAAATAAACTTTCTACATTGTTAAATTTTGTTTTGGTTGTTTCATGATTTATATATTCTAAGCTATTGTTTTTTATAGTCATATCTTCAGTAAATAATATATTTGCTTTTAGATCATTTGTTGTAAAGTAATCAAATATAGTATTATTATCTTTAATAATTATTGAAACATCATTATTTTTAGGATTTCCACTAATAATAATTTTATCTAAATTATTTAGTATTGAAATAGATGGTGTTACATCATCATAGATTAAATAATGTTCATTAAATTCTCCTACTTTTTTCATATTTTTAAAACTTTTAATAACATTGACTGATTTCCCTGATATCCCTGGTATTATAGTCGAACCATCTACAATTGCATCAATCGGAGTAGTTTCATATCTATTTTTTTGTCTATTAATTTCTTTTACTATCGGATTATTATTTTGAACCATTACAGCAACTTTATCTGTATAATAAAAACTTAGCAATATAAGAATTGTTAAACATATAATCTTTACAACATCTTTCATTAAGATCACCTATAAAATTATATGTTTAGAAATTAAAAAAATAGATTAATTTTAACCTATTTTTTTTATAATTAATTCTGCTGCTCTTTTTGGGTCTTCTAATATAATTTCGTATACAAATTTATTTTTCTTTAATTCTTCTAAAAATATTAATTCTTCTTTACTTAATGGAGTTGCTACAAATGGCTCTGATTCTTCTTTAATTACTAGATGATCATTTCCAATTAAATAATCTGCAGATATTCCAAAAATATGAATTATATCTATTAAATGCTCTAAAGATGGAACTCTAACTCCATTTTCATAACATGAGATGGTTGATTTTTTTACACCTATCATATTACCTAATTCTGTTTGAGTTAAATTTTTTTCTATTCGTAGATTTTTTAAGCGGTCTCCTCTTAACATATTGCACCTTCTTATATAGAAATTATATCTATATTAAGAATGAAATTGACCATAGTTTACTTGTAGTGGAACTAAAATAAGAAAGAGGTTATTCTTTCTTATTTTTATTATTAGATAGAAATGTAACTTTTTCTGCAATTACTTCAGTGTAATATTTTTTTACATCTTCTTTGTCTAAATAATCTCCTGTTTGGAGTCTTCCTTTGATTCCGATTAATGGTTGTTGGTGATACAAATTATTTGTTTTATTTTTTAACTTGATTATTAATAATATAATCATTTAAACTATAACCATAATTAATTAAATATTCATTTATTTCATCATAATCAAAATAAATTTTATTATTATTAATAACTACACAATTTTCTAAATATTCAAAATATTCATTTCCACATAACTCTTGAAAAAAAGAATATAACATCTCTTGATTTAAAACATCAAATTCAATTTTAGTTCCATTTTTAATTATTTTAATTTTAAAATTATTTTCTTTTACTATATCTACACTAAAATCACTATTATTTTTTATTAACAAACAAACGCTATAAAAATCAAAATAAGGTTTTATTATTTCTTCAGAAAAATCATACTGACAAATATTGCTATCTATTTGATTAGAATTATATAATTTTTTAGTTTTATAACCTTTTTTTAAAAGGTACTGATCGCTTTTCAGGAAGCAAAGAGGTTTCTTATTTTTCTTTATATTTTTTTCGTCATATGATAAATCACAATTATACCAGACACCATCTATTTGAATTTCATTCCAAGCATGTTTATTATTAAAAACAGTTTCTCCTTCAACAATTCTACAATTTATCCCAATAGAATTCAAAGCTAATGACAAAATTTGTGCAAAACCCAAACACACACTTTGATTTTCTATAATTCCTTCTAAGTTATAATATTTTTCTTCTCCAGGATTAACAAAAGATCCAAATGAGGTATTTTTGGAATTATAATAATTATTTGCATAACTAATTTTTTTACCTAAAATTTTATATAAAAGACTTACTTTATCAAATTCACCTTTTTCAAAATTAACAGTTTTTAAAATTTCTTTCATAATTTCTATTTCTAATTTAAATTTATTAAAATCTTTTTCCTTGAAATTTGAATTATCATGATAAAAAGTTAAACAATCTTCATTTGAAAAGATGCTTTCTTTTAATCCTTTTTTAAGAATTTCAAGTCTTGATAAATCAACATTATACACATTATCAAATCTATATTTGATATAACTACAACTACTAGCTAATTTTTGAATTTGTTCTGTGTTCAATGAATTTAAACATTTTGGCATTAATTCAATTGTTATATTTATTTGTCTATATATTTTTTCTACTTTTTCTATATTGGCATAATCAAAATTAATTATTTCTATTTTATAACAATTATTGCAAACATATTTAAATTCTTCATCATTTAAAGTAGCAAACTCAACATTTGATATATATAAAAAAAAGGTTTTTGTTTTTTCTTCTTTTAATTCAGGAAGCATCTTTAAAATATTTTTGTATTCTTCTAAAGTTATCATAATATGTTGTAAAGTCCCATTTTTATAATTATTAATAAATTCATTTTCTATATTTCCTAATAAATTATTCATTATTATTAACCACCTATTATAATTATATCACTAAAAGCAGATTATTCATCTGCTTTTTTGTTTGATAAGAATGTAACTTTTTCTGCAATTACTTCAGTGTAATATTTTTTTACATCTTCTTTGTCTAAATAATCTCCTGTTTGGAGTCTTCCTTTGATTCCAACTATATCTCCTTTTCTACAGTACTCAGTTGTATTTGCTGCTATATTATTCCATAGAACACATTTAATAAAGTCAGTATCATACAGCCCATTCATGTTTTTAAAGGTTCTTTGAACTGCTATTGTAACTGCAGTTATTTTTTTTCCTGTAGAAGTAACAGTTATTTCTGGATCAGCTGTTAATCTTCCAACTAGAACTACTTGATTTAACATTATATTATTTCTCCTTCCAACAAGAAAGTAATATATATTTTAATAGCAGTCAAATGGATAAATATAAGGTTTTGAAAGCTTTATTTTACTAAAAATAAAGTTTTGTTAACACAAATTAAAAAATAGTTATTTTGCATAACTATTTATTTATTTTTAGTCAAATTATCAATCTTTTAATAATCGATTTAATTCTACAGCATATTCCAGAGGTAATTCTTTTTTAAAGTCATTAATAAATCCCATTATTAATAATTCTTTAGCAGTATCTTCATTTAAGCCTTTACTGTAAAGATAAGTTAATTTATCTTGTGATAGTTTTGATACAGTTGCTTCATGTTCTAAAATAGAGGTTTTATTAGACACTTTGTTTGTAGGAAAAGTATCACTTTTTGAGTTTTCATCTAGTAATACCGTATCACATTTAATTAATGCCGTACTGTTTGTAGCATTCTTAGTTATATTAGCTGTTCCTCGATAATTAGAAATACCACCTTTTTCTGCAATTGATTTACTTACAACATTACTTTTAGTATTTTTACCTAAATGAATCATTTTCGCTCCAGCATCAAGAACTTGACCTTCTTTAGCATATGCAATAGATATTGAGTTTCCTACTGAGTAATCCCCTTTTAAAATACATGATGGATATTTCATTGTAACTTTACTACCTATATTTCCATCTATCCATTCCATTAATCCTTTTTCTTCAACAATTGCTCTTTTAGTTACTAAGTTATAAACATCTGTTGACCAATTTTGGATAGTAGTATATTTACATCTAGCATTTTTACCAACATAAATTTCAACCACTCCTGCATGTAGGGAGGTAGATGAATATGTTGGTGCAGTACACCCTTCTATATAATCTAATTCACTATTATCATCTACTATTATAATTGTGTGTTCAAATTGACCTAAGTTTGCTGAATTAATTCTAAAGTAACTTTGTAATGGTCGATCTAGTTTTGTGTTTTTAGGTACATAAATAAATGTTCCGCCACTAAAGAAAGCACAGTTTAAAGCAGTAAATTTATTTTCATCATATTTAACTAAATTATTAAAATATTTTTTAAATAATTCAGGATGTTTATGTAATGCTTCATCGGTACTTAAAAATATTACTCCTTGTTCTTTTAAATTATCTTTTTCTTTATGATAAATTACTTCACTTTCATATTGATTAGATATAGCCCCTAAATATTTTTCTTCAGCATCAATAACACCTAAATCTTTAAATGTATCTTTGATTGTCTTATCAACATTATCCCAACTAGTCGATTTTTCTCCAACTTTTTTATAGTAATTTATTTTTGAAAAATCTATATTTAACTCAGGACCAAATTTAGGTAATTCAAGTTCTAAAAATTTATCTAAAGATTTCAATCTGAATTCAAGAATCCAATTAGGTTCTTCTTTTAGTTTTGAAATATTTTTTATATATTTAACATAATCTTCTTTTTTCATGCTTCTATTATAGCAAAAATAACAACTAAAAGTTGTTATTTAGGCTCTATTATTAATTTTATAGCTGTCTTTTGTTCTCCATCAATTTCAATATCGCTAAAAGCAGGTATTACAACTAGATTTTCTCCACTAGGAGCAATAAACCCTCTAGCTATACAAATCGCTTTAATTGCTTGGTTTAAAGATCCAGCACCTACTGTTTGCATTTCAACATATTTTGTTTCTCTAAAGATATTAGCAATAGCTCCTGCAACTTTACTAGGGTTTGATTTTGATGATACTTTAAGCATTTCCATATTTACCTCCAATAAAATATATGAAAGTAAGATTGTTTTATACTAAAGGATTTGATTTTTCATTATATCTTTTGACATAATATCATCCTTTTAAGTTTTAAATAACCACTTTAGTTAATAAATTAATATTTAATTCTTATTAACATTCCTAATTATAAAAACTATCGTCGGACGGGAAACATATATCTTATTCCAACCATTCACGAAAGACATTGCATGCTGTTTGCAGATCATCAATATTAGGATGTTTTTTTGCTATTCCTCCTATAAACTTCAAAGGTCCAAAAGTATCATAACCTAAACATTGATAATCTTCATCTACATTTATATCATACTTTTTTAATTCTTTCTTAAATTCATACATATATTTCTTGTTATTTGCGCCACTTGTAAGAAGTAATAGTACTTTTTTGTTATGAATTGTTTTTGCATTTTTTTTAATAAAACTAATAAGATTGGGCCCGGGTTTTCCATGATAAACACCTGATGCAAATAAAAACACTTCATATTGGTGCAAATCTTTTATCTGATTGGCATCACTAACCTTTTCTTTTCTTACATTGTATTTTCGTGATATTTCATCTACTACTTTATGTGTATTATAGTGGTGAACAGATTCATATATAATTAAAGCTTTTTTCATATTATATTCCTCCTCGTACAATATCTTTAGATACTAAGATACTTTACTTTCCTTATATTTTTGTTTTTGCTCTTTATTTTTTTCTATTAAAA
>CAYUEQ010000049.1:0-5870 GCA_964443805.1 uncultured Muribaculaceae bacterium | reverse complement strand
CTCCAAATTAAAAAAAGCTACATATATTTGTAGTTTGTATATCTAAAACCATTGTAGAAAATACAATGGTTTTTATTTTAAATTGATAATATATTCTTCATTTCTAAAGGCAAACACTAAAGAAAGTTTTTCTGCTTTTTCTATTATGTTATTAGTTTGTAATAGTATTTGGTTATTTAAATCCGATGGTGTTATATCTTTTACACTAGTTGTGTTAGTTGAACCATTTATCGTATATAAAACTTTAATAAACATTGGATAAATTTGCTTACTACTAATTCTTTTGTTGATTAAAGCATCTTTATCAAATTTTATTTCTCCATCTAATACTAAAATAGTTTGGTTATATTCACTAACGTTAGGACTTACTATTCCAATTGAGTTTCTACAACTTTTATTAACACAAAAATTATAATTGTATTTAAAATATCTTGTTATATTATATTTTTTAATATTAGCATTACTATTAGTTGTAATTGGACTTTCAAATTTTAATTCTGCATTTAAACCAACAGTTTCTTTTGTTTCTATTTCATTTAGTTTTTTTGGTTTTAAAGTTACATCACTATATCTAGCAAATATATCTCCTGCAGATGCAGTAATTGAATTAACAACTCTAAATATTATATTTCCATCTATATCAGACTCATTAATTTCATAGATTAACAATCTTTGATTTTCACTTTTCGCTGCTAGTTTTTCTTTATTATATGGTGTTCCTAAATCTGCAAAATGCTCATTTCGATTAACTGTTGGCACAATAATTTTATTATTTATCAATAAGCGATAATTTTCTAACTTTAATGTATTTCTACTTGGCGTTAAGTTTTCTAAACTGACATCTACTACTACATAATATTTATCTTTTGATAACCTTGTTCCATTATAGGAAAGATTCGTTAAATAACTATCGCTTACTTTAATTTTCATGTTATTAGATACAAAAGTCTGATCTATTACAAAGCTTCTATTATATACAGCTAAATTAAAGTATATAGATGTAGCTAATATGGTAGCAAGTACAATTCCAATACAAAACAAAATAAATTTATTTTCTAATAAATAATATCTTAGTTCTCTTGTCGTTCTTCTAATACTTCTTTTTAATTTATAATCTTCTCTATCGACAGCTATTTCAAATTCTTCATTATCTCTAGCTTCTATTTTTAATTCCTGTAAGTCTTTATTAAAGTTGAATTTTTTTAAATCAAATCCAACTGCTCTAATTGCAATTAAAAGTGTAAATAAAAGTTGAGGCGCAATAATAATTATAGATAAATCACGATATAATCTTGCAGTTGTTGCTTCTATTAACTCTACTTCAAATCTTCCAAGTGCACTATGCATTACTGAAAACATAATAAATAAAAATACATAGTACATTATTGTAAATATATATAGCCTAGTTGGTTTTTTCTTTGTTTTCATTAAGAAAAAAATTGTAATACAAATAATTAATATTAAGAATACTGTAAAATACATAAAGAAATTTATATAACTACCTGCAAAATTAATTTCATTAGTTACATATCCACTTTCAATAAAATTATTGAAAAATCTTATTAGTAAATTAGATCTAATAATTATATAAATCATTAACCCTGTTAGTATAGTGTGGATTAATCGAAAATATTTAATTAAAAGAGCATATGGTTTTCTTAATATCACATATACCAACTCCTATTATATAATTATAGTATATAAGAAAATAAAAGACAAATACTAATTTTGTCTTTTGCTCACCATTATTTGACCAGGCATTAAATAAATAGTTTTGTTTTCTCTAATTAAATTATCAACCTTACTATTAAAAGTGTTTGAAATATTATTTAAGGTATCCCCATCTTTTGTAACATAATAACTGTAATCTCTTTTAGGAATTAATATTTCTTGGCCTGAATAAAAATAATCTGTTATGTTTAAACCATTTAAACTTGCTAACAATTCAGGATTAACATCATATTTCAATGCTACTTGATATAATGTATCTCCTTTTTTCATCGTATAGAAATTAAAATATTCATCTGTTTTTTTTGGAACTACAATTTCCATTCCAGCTCTAATTAAATCATCATAGTATATATCATTTATATCTTTAATTATCTCTTTATTTGTATTAAACTTTTTAGCTATATTATTTAAACTATCACCTTTTTTTATAACATATCTATCAAACATTAAATCACTCCTGTTATAAGATATGTTTATTATAAAAATCCGTTATTTATTATAGATAAATATTTTATTATGATTATTAAAATTCCATTCAAAGTAACTTAATAATTTTTTTGTTCCATAAAACAAATCAAAAACAAATAAATCATCTTCTTTTAGGTAGTACACTTTATGATTAGAAGAATAAATAATCTTTATATTTTTTTGTTCTAATAATAAGATTTCTTTATTAGTATAAGTATTTAAATTAAGTTTGTTTTTATCATAACTATAATTAAAAGCTTTATTCTTTTCAAATTTATAATCATTATTTACTAATCTTTTTATACTTATATTCTCCCATCCATTATTATAAATTACTGGTGAATTTTCTTTATCATTTATAACTTCTATTTTCTTACGATGAGGATTTATTTTATATTGAGTTTTATTTTTACGATCTACCAAATAAATATTACTATCTTCAATACCATTGATATAGCTATCATAACTTATTTCATAATCAAGTTCCCATAATTCTTTTTCAAACTTAATAACATCTAAAAGATAAATTGATTTAAAACTATATTTTTCATCATAATTAGGTATTAATAATTGGTTATCACTTAATGTTATCAAACTAGTATCTAATACTTCTGATTCAAATAAAGACATTTTTTTATTTCCTTCTTCATTTAAATATATTATCGAATCATAATTCCATACTAAATAAATTGAATCATCATAGTTATACAAATTTATATTTTTATACTTTTTATCGAGTTTCTCTGTCTTTAATTTATAATTTTTATTTAAAAAATTACTAAATGTTTCTTTATTAATTAAGCTAAAATGAATTGGTTGATTATCTTTATTACAAAGAATAAAAGTTTTAACGTTATCTATTATTGGATATATACAATTAACATCATCTTCTTCATATTCTTTTATTTGTTTAATAACGTGTCTTTTAGAGTAATTTTTATTCAAAGAAAAACTATATTCAATATCATTCTTTTTTATATCAAAATTAATAATGTTTTCATCTTTAAAAAATTCTTCTTTAACTTCAAAATCATTTATTAAGTAAGTTGATTTATAATTTTTAGGCATATAAACTATTATAAAATAAGCTGCTACAATAATTACTAATATTATAAGTGATACTATTTTTTTCATTTTAAAATAAAGACGTTTCCATTTAAGAAGCGTCGGTTACTCTTTCTTTATATTTTCTTTTTTCTTTCATAACTTTTTCCGTAATAGCAGTTTCTATATCATCTAATGCCTTATTAGGTATATTAGTAAATATAACTAACTCTTTAACTGTATCAATAGTTATCTTCCCCCAGTAGATACCTGAATAAACAGTTAAATCATTAAATAAATCTGGGGTGATTCCAACAAATGATGATCCAAATAAAACTCTCTTTTTAGCAATAATAATTCTTTTGTTTGTTAAAGCACATACTGCTGTAGAAAAAATATCTAATGGATTTTCGCTTAATTGAGCAGCAAAAGCAAATATTACTTCCTCATCAGGATTAATATAATTATCAACTACTTTAGCATGTTTTTTTAAACGCCATGCGACAGTTCCTGGATACTTATTTTTAAATGCCCTAATTTTTTCATAACAACTCATATTCATTACTCCAATCTATATTAATTTTAATTCAGCTAATTTTGATAATACAACTGGTGCCTCAACACTACCATTAATTTCATCAACTATTTCATTATCTTTAGTAAATACTGTTAGAGGAGTTCCAAAACCTTCAAAACGTTCGTTTAAGTCTCTTATTTTTTCTCTATCAGCATTGCTTAATAAATCAAATTCTATCCAATAAATATCAACATCTTCTTCATATGCGATTTTGTTCATAACTTTTTTATAATCTTGACAATAACTACATGTTGTTTGTGAAACTACAGTAACATAAGTCTCGTTACTTTCGTACATCGTAACAAAATTATCTACATTTTCTATATTTATAACATAGTTTTTATGTCGATTGTATCCGTCATTACTACATCCAGATACAAATATTAAAGCACATATACTTACAAGCAATATTTTAGCTATTCTTTTCATTTGTGACTACAACTCTTTTCTGATAATATTTTACAACTAATTTGCATATATTGCAACAAGATGTAATATAAATTTAGATTGATAAACTTATTTAAAAATGTTAAAGTATACACAATGCAAACTAGAAAGAAAGTGATGTTATGAGCAAGGATTTAATATATTGTATTAGGATTGTTTACAAGGATGGAAATGTTTGGACAGATGGTGGTATGTCAATTGATCCTAAATATTTAATTAGTTTTATAGATGACGGTGAACATTTTACTGCTAAAAATCCGGCACCTACATTCAACAACCATGATGAAATGCTTACTTTATTTTATAATAAATTAGATGAATATGAGCTTAAAAAGAATGAAGTAAAAGAAATTCAAATCTATAGAACTGACACAAATGAGGTTTATCATAGTAAAACTTTTAGTTAATTAGATTAAACTTTAGAAAATGTATGAAGTAAATTTAAAAGTGAATAAGTTCACTTTTTTTATTTTTATAATTAGTTTTATAAAATATCATTAGTGCCATTAAATTAAAATAATGTTTTAATTTCTGTTTTGTGTTTTATAGACTTCACATAATTAATTTGATATACTCACTCTAAGTTAGTTAATTATAAAAATGTTGCAAAGGAGACAAAAACATGTTTGATAAAACAGAAAACAAGTTAGCACTTTTTGAAGAAAAACAAATAAGAAAAGTTTGGTATAACAATGAATGGTATTTTAGTGTTACAGATGTAGTATTCGCATTAACTGAAAGTACTAATTCAAGACGATACTGGAGTGATTTAAAAAATAAAATTAAAAAAGAAGGCTCCAATATTGAGTTGTACGAAATTATCGTACAACTGAAAATGGAATCATCAGATGGTAAAAAATATATGACTGATAGTAGTAACACAAAAGGAATATTACGTATTATTCAATCAATACCGTCACCTAAAGCAGAACCATTTAAACAATGGCTTGCTCAAGTCGGTTCTGAAAGAATTGAGGAAATAAACGATCCAGAATTAGCAGTAAAAAGAGCAAGAGATACTTATGAGCTTAAAGGTTATAACAAAACCTGGATTGACAACCGATTATTAGGAATACGAAGCAGAAATAAATTAACAGATGAGTGGAAAGAAAGAGGTGCTGTTAATAAAGATTATGGCATTTTAACAAATCAAATATATAAATATGGTTTTGGATACACTGCTAAAGAGATGAGAAAAATCGAAGGTTTAACTCCTAATGCAAACATCAGAGACCACTTTTCTGATATCGGACTAGCTTTAACTAACTTAGGAGAAGTAACAGCTAGAGAATTGCATATTAACAACAATTCATCAGGAGTTGAAAGCTTAAAAGAAGACACAAAACAAGCTGGATATATTATTAAAAATGCAAGAATTGAAATAGAAGAAAAAATGAAGAATGATAATATAGAAAAAAATAACAATTAAATTTTAATTATTTTTTAAATACATTTATTTTTATTCAAATTTTAATTCAAAAAAATAATAATATTTTAAGTTTATAGAAAAGAAAAAGCACCATTTTATAGGTACTTAAACTAATTTTATCTGTATACAACTTTTTTCTTTCATAAGAAAAAGTTGTTTTATTTTCATTTGGTG
>CAYUEQ010000048.1:0-6299 GCA_964443805.1 uncultured Muribaculaceae bacterium | reverse complement strand
CTAAAAAGAGCATAGCTGGTACTTATTGCTATGATTGCTAGTAGTATTATTGATAATACTATAACTGTTGTT
This sequence comes from uncultured Muribaculaceae bacterium, assembly GCA_964443805.1. GTDB lineage: Bacteria > Bacillota_I > Bacilli_A > RF39 > UBA660 > CAYUEQ01. Next base: position 6,227 of record CAYUEQ010000048.1, on the reverse strand, counting down.
TGTTTTTTTATATACTTTTTTATATAGTTCATCGCTATGCTCCTTTCTTATTTTGATTATGCTATGCCTAGTAGATAAATAATTTTTGAATATTATTTATGTTGTTTTTATTAGCTTTTATTAATGTTGAACCATCCCATGATACCGGTATCATATTATCAACAATGTCTACTACTAAATTAGGAAGTTCCAATTCTTCAACTATATTATTTTTTAATGATAATTCATATCTTAAATCTCCTACTCTTATATTAGTTACTACATCTTTTGATTTATTTATAAATAAAGCGTAAGTAAATTGAAATAACATTAAAATTTATATTATTAATAAGCATGATAATATATACAATTTTTTAATTTTAGCTGATTTTGTTTGGCTTTTAATAAACTTCATTTTTTCCTCCAACTCTTACAGATTATTATATATAAATAGTATCATGTGCAATGATACTATTCAAGTAATAAAAAGTCATTTTATTATTAGTGTAGTTCGAAATCCATACGAACGAAAAGCAAAGCCTGTTCCTCTAAAATATGAAAAAGGTCCACCCATAGATAAATCTCCACCACCTCTTAAAAACCAATAATTTGTTGAAGATGGAAATTGAGTTCTACCGTCATACCAAGCACCTGTTTCATAATTTGTGTTATTTTAATTTGCTTATTCACTTAAAAGGCAATAAAAAATAAGATAACATTTGTTTAATTAAATATATCTTTTTATATATTATATTTTATCAATTAGATAGTGTTTTTTCAATCTCCAGACATGATAAAAGGCAATTAGTTAACTATTGCCTTTAAAAAACTTTTACTGTTTAAATATAAACCAGTATAACGATCATAATATTTATCTAAAAAGAAATTAATATCATTTTGAACTACTTCGGTTATATCTATTTTTGAAATTGAATTAATATCTACATAATAATACATTCTAAATAATTGGATAGATTTTGGATTTATTAAATAATTGTTTTGGGTTAAACATTTATTACATAAATAGCCACCTGCATCTCCATCGAGTGTTACAATATTTAAAGTTGACCCACATTTAACACATGCATCAAAGTTAAGTCCTACACCTAAATAATCTAAATACTTTGTTTCTAATATATTAGTCATTATTAATGGATTTAAACCCTCTTCTATTTTTAGAATAGTATTTATCATATTATCAAATAATGTCTCATCATAGTGCTGTTTAGCCACTTGTGATGTTAGTTCAACTATATAATTAAGATAACTAACTAATTCAATATCGTTTTTAATATTTCTAAAGGGATTTATAATATCTACACTTGATAATAACGATAATTTATTTTCTTTATAGTAGACTTGAAAATACCCATATGAAAAACGATCAGTACCACAACGTAGTTTACTCTTTAATGATTTAGCACCCTTTGCCATCATTCCAATAATTCCATATTCTTTTGTTAAAACATTAATAATTTTAGAACTATCTCCATAATTAGTTTCGCTAATTACAATTCCTTCTAATTTTTTTATCAAATAATCACTTCTTTTTTGTTTTTTTATACTCTAAATAATCCTCTATTTTTCCAGTTTTTTTAAATTTTTTCCAAGCTTTGTTTTCATACATAATAATCAATCCCTTCTATTATTATAGTGGGTAGTTATTATTATTTTTATTCATTAAAACCCATTTCTGCTAAATATTTTTCTTTATCAAACCAATTTTCAATAGTTTTAACATATAATTCTAAATATACTTTTTTATCTAACATCTTTTCTATCTCTAATCTTGCTTTAGTACCAACAGTCTTTAAGCGCTCTCCTTTTTTACCAATAATAATCTTTTTAAGAGAGTCTTTATCAACTATGATATCTACATTTATATGAACAATACCTTTCTTTTCTACAAATTGTGTTGTAACACATGTAATCTTATGAGGTATCTCTTCTTCAGTTACAAACAATAATTGTTCTCTAACAAATTCAGCAACCATGAAATTAATACTATTAGTAGTATACATATCATCATCAAAATATTTAACATCATCAGTTAGATATTTTTTTATTACATCAATTAAATGATCCACGTTATCATTTTTTTCTGCTGAAATTGGAACAATTTCTGCAAAAGAATATAAATCTTTATATTCCTCTATTTTTAATAAAATATCTTCTTTCTTTATTTTATCTATTTTATTTAATACTAAGATAACTGGTAAATCAGATGAAGACAGAGATTTAATTATAAACTTATCTCCTTTACCTAAATGAGTACTAGCATCAACTAAAAATAATATGACATCAACATCTTTTGTCATAGAAGTAGCTTGTTTATTTAAAAACTTACCCAATTTATTAACTGGTTTATGAATTCCAGGTGTATCAACAAATACTATTTGATAATCATCTTCATTATAAATTCCTTGAATTATATTCCTAGTAGTGCCTGGCACATCAGATATAATTGCAATTCTTTCTTTAATAATTGCATCAAGCAAGGTACTTTTACCTACATTTGGTCGACCTATAATGCTTACAAAACCACTTTTCATAATTCCTCCTGCTATTCTAAATCTCTTTGTGAAAACGGATAGGGACATAATTCTTTAACTTTAAATTCTTTATTATCTCCTAAATTATTATAGCAAATCACTTTTGATTCTTCATTCATTAACTCTACTATTACTTGTCTACATAAAAAACAGCAAGTACTAATTTTATCTGTATCAACCATAATATGCATTTCTTTTATATCTCCTTTTTTATATCCCGAAGATATAGCACTAGATATTGCACTTCTTTCTGCACATATAGTTGCACCATATGATGCATTTTCTATATTAACTCCATTAAATTCTTTGTTATCTACAGTAACAGCTATTGCTGCAACCTTAAACTTAGAATATGGAGAATATGAGTTATCTATTAACTCTTTTAATTTGTTGTACATTTAATTCCTCCTACTTAAAAATTTCTATAATATATGGAACAAAGATAATTAGTCCCATTATTATTGACAACATTGCCATAACTAAAACCGCTCCACTAGCAGTATCTTTAGCTATTTTAGCAAGTTTGTTTTCTTCTAATGTAATTAAATCTGTTAATGCTTCAATTGATGAATTAACTAATTCTGCAACTAATACTAAAGCTATTGCTATAATAACTAAAACCCATTCTATAGTAGTAATCTTAAAGAAAAAACCAAGTAAAACTACTAATAAAGCTGCAATTAAATGCAATAAAAAATTTTGTTCATAAATTATTGTATATACAATACCATCTTTAGCATAAATAAAACTTTTAATTAGTCTTTTTATTCCTCGTTGTTTAAATGCACTTCGATCCATTTTTTTACTCATCTAAAATCAACTCCTGCATATTATTCATTTTCTTTTCATCTTCAGACGTTTGATGATCATATCCAAGGAGATGTAACAAACCATGAACAGTTAAAAATGACAATTCTCTTTTTTCACTATGCCCATAATCTTCTGCTTGTCTAATCATCTTAGGTATTGAAATATAAATATCTCCTAAGAGTCTAAAATCATTATAACAAATACTTTCATCTTCCTCAAAAGCAAAAGATAAAACATCAGTTGTATCATCAATACCTCGATACTTTTTATTGAGATTATGAATTTTTTTATCATCAGTTAAAATAACTGAGAAAACAACTTTATCGACATTCAATTTGTTTAATGTTTTTTTAATAACATCAATTAAATATTCATAATCTTTATAACCATATAAATCTACTATATCTATGTTCTCCATCTTTACCACCCATAACCATGTTTAAATAAGAAAGATATAAGCACTAATAAAATTAATACAATACAAATTAAATTATAAAAAGAATCTTTTTGCAAAAATGTTGGAAGATGTTTTTTTATTGCACGAAGTGCAACAAAAGCTAAAAATCCAATTATTGCTCCAACTACATTTAAAAGAATATCATCAATATCCATCGCTCTACCAATTTGTAATTGAACAATTTCAATAGTAAGTGATGATATGAATGAAATTAAAACGATACTAGATAACTTCTTAGCATTTATATATCTCGAGATAAAGAAACCAAAAGGAATAAAGATAACAATATTTCCAATTACATTATGATAAAATAAATCACTGCCTATTTTGTATCTAAATATCTCAGTAAAAGGGATTATATTTACTCCCCTACCACCTAGTTCAGTATTAGTAACTAACTCAAATAGTAAAAATATATATACTAAAAAAGCTAAGGAAAGTAATTCTTCATATATAACTAATTTCTTACTATTATTTCGTAAATAAAAAATTCTACTCATCATTAAGACAACAACAAAGATAACTAACATTGGCCAGATACTTTTTAAAACTTCATTCATGGTTGCACCAATCATACTTCTCAACTCATTTCTTCACTGATATTTATTTCATAACTTTGCAAAACGCCTATACTCTCTTCTACTGCTATGAATATCTCTAGTTCTATTGTACTATTATTTAATACTTTTTTCAAAACTTTTTCTTTCAAAACCCTCTCATCTTTTTTTAATTTTATTTCTATTTTTTCTTTTGCTAAATCTATACCATGATTTATAGCTTCTTTTTCAGTATGTCTTTTAATTTTAGAATTATATTCTTGTTCTTCTTCTAAAACAAAATCAACATTAAATAAAGTAATTAACTTCTTCTTATCTTCAATATCATATTTTTTAAATTTACTTCTAAATATCGAATGTTTTTTTGAATCTGTTTCATATCTAATGTTTTTTCTTATCTCACCGGTATATATTTTTTCCTCGTATTCAAGAGGAACCTTAACATTAACTGTATACCATACTTCTCCATATACTTTACCTTCTGCACAAACATTATCTCTTACATCTTCATAAAGTTTTATTTCACCAGAAATAATTATGTCTCCTTCATTAACATAATTATCTACAACTTTTACCTTCTCTCCCTTAGAAGATATTATTTTAGTAATAATCGCACTTTTATCAGCAACTACATGACAATATTCATCCTTTTTTTCTTCTTTTTCTTTAATAATCCTCTCTTCAATATAAACTGTATAAGTCATGCCAATATTCTCTATCTCTAACCACTCTATTTTATCGGGATATTTATCCAATATATTTTCTTTAATTTTATTTATTTTCTTATAACTTTTTTTTAAAGAATATTTTTTAATTCCAACTTCACTTAATTCAGTTTTAACTAAATTTCTAATATTTTTGTTAGAATGGATTACATCTACTTTTAATATAACTCTAGATAAACAATAAAGAGCAATTAAACCAATAAAAATACTAAACAAAAAATAACGATGTCTTCTAATAAATGGCCTTACTTTATAAAACCCAACATCTTTAATAATTTTAAATTTATATCCCGGATATCTTTTCTTTAATTCTTTATATCTATCTTTCTTAATCAAAATTTCTATTTTATTATTATTTAAATAATTTATTTTCTTAATTGTAATATTCATTTTACTTAACTTAAAAATAAAATTATTTAAATAATCTCCTTGAACTCTAACTAATACAAAATGGTTTTTCGTCTTTTCAACAATACTTCTCATCTTCTAATACCTATATTCTCTATATCACCATTAATAATAAGTTCTCTGTTTTCCATCTTAGTTATCTTTAGTTTTTTACCTTTAATTGCCAATCTAAAGTTTTCCATATTCAAAACAATCTCATTTTCAGTGAAATTACGTACTTCTAAATAATTAAAAACATGAACATTATTATCAAAAAGACTAATAAAATATTCTCGATCATATAAAAAAGTTTTGATATTATCAACCATTTTCACTCTGATCACCTACTTAATTCTATGTTAAAATATCATCGATATACTTTTTTATAAAATATGTTAAAATAAATTAAAGGACGTGTTAAAATGGATTGCTTATTTTGTAATATGATCAATAATAAAGAAGATAAAAAATTAATATATGAAGATGAAGTAGTAATAGTAATATTAGATAAATTTCCTCACAGTGATGGACATAGTTTAATAATACCTAAAACACATTATAAAGATATTTATGAATTACCAGATGATATAAACAATCATATAAAAAAGGTAGCAGAAAAAATTATACCTTTATTAATGGATAAATTAAATGCTAAGGGGATAACTTGTTTAGTTAATTATGGAGAGAGTCAAGCGATAAAACATTACCACTATCATATAATCCCAAATCACAATTATAAGAAAGCAGAAAAAACAGTAGA
>CAYUEQ010000047.1:0-6624 GCA_964443805.1 uncultured Muribaculaceae bacterium | reverse complement strand
CCCTGCGCCGTTTGCACGACCTATCGGTTTTCAAGACCGGCCCCTTAAACCAGACTTGGGTATTCCTCCGATTATGCAATTATCGCTTGCAACAAAAAGATTATATCATATTTAAATTTTAAAAGTCAACACATCTATGCATATATAATAGAATTTTATGCTTTTTCATAGATATTATCCAAAAAAACACAAAATAGCTTGTAAAAAAACTAATTTTAATGTATACTTTATCTTGTCTTATACATTAAGACAGTGCCTGCCCAAGTGGCGGAACCGGTAGACGCACAGGACTTAAAATCCTGCGGGAGTTAAAACCCGTGCCAGTTCAAGTCTGGCCTTGGGCACCAATTTTGATTATGAAGGACAAATTTTAGTATTTGTTTTTTTTATGCAAGTAAAAATATATCTTTTAAAAATATAATATTAATTTAAAATACATGTAAATAATATATAAACAAAATAATTTTCGTTGGATTAAAGTGTAAAAAATGTTATAATAAATTTTATAAAGAAGGAGGTAGTAGTAATGGATAAAAAGAATGAAGGTATGTTAAAAGCTTATTTAAATAAAATTAGTGTTTGTTTATATATTATAATAGGACTGTTATCAGTTATTTTAATTGTTCAATTAGCGACAGGCGGTATAACTAAAAAAGATACAACAAAAAAAGATGAAATTACAGAAACTGAATATGATGTAAGTATGTTTAACTCAATTGATGCAACAGCTTTTATGTCTTTACTAGAGGATAAAAAAGCATCGTTAATTTATTTTGGACGTGAAACATGTACTTTTTGTGGGCAGTTCTTACCAGTGTTACAACAAGCACAAACAGATCTTGGATATCAAATGAATTATATAGATGTATCTGAAATTGATACAACGACTGATGATTTTGAATCAATGATAAAAATATATGATGATATGTTAGATACATATAACGAAAAAAATAATTCAGACTATGAAGAACTATATGGATATACTCCAGCTGTTTTAATAGTTCAAGACGGAAAAATTAAAGATATCTGGATTGGATATGGTAACTATGATTCATATGTTGAGTGGTTATCTGAAAATGGTATAAAATAAACTTCAGAAGCATTATTAGTGATTACTGATTGTTTAAGTAAAAAAACATCTCTCAATGAGATGTTTTTATGTGTAGTAAATAATATTTTCTAATCTGTTCTTAGGGCTTCTACAGGATCTTTCTTACTTGCCATTTTAGCAGGTATGACCCCCCCAAGCAATGTTAGTAGTAATGAAATAATAATTAATATTATCGCATGTATTGGATTTAATATAGCTACATTTTTAAGATTAGTTAAATTATACAAAATTGTGTTGATAGGTAAAAGCATTAATCTTGCTATAGTTATTCCTAAAACACCAGAGCAAAGACCAATTATAAAAGTTTCTGCATTAAATACTCTTGTAACATCTTTTTTTCTTGCTCCAATTGCTCTTAATATACCTATTTCTTTTGTACGCTCTAGTACAGATATATAAGTTATTATTGCTATCATAATGGTTGAAACTATTAACGATATTGCAGAAAAGCCTATTAGTACATAAGTTATGGCATTCATTATATTTCCAGACATGCTTGCTATCATTTCTCCTAGGTCTGTATATACAATTTTGTTTTTAGATTCCTTATCTTTATTATAATCATCAAGATACTCCACAATTTTATCTTTAGTTTTAAAATCTTTAGGTGAAATATTTATTAAATAAGGTGTACTTTTACTTCCTAGATAAGCTAAAACATCATTTTTGGTGCTTAGTCCATCCTCATTAGATCTAAATAATTCTCCAGTCATAACATTGTAGTTTACTTTATTTTGAAGTTTGACTATATCTGAATTTTTATTGGATGATATATAATAGTCCATTAAATTCTTCGTGTAAGCTAGACCTGAATCATTTGCAGTCTCTAACTCTTTACCTTCTTTACCTCTGATAATACCGACGATTTTTAAAGTTTCAGCATTGTTGTTTTTATATAAATTTTCAAAATCATCATTAATTGTATATATTTTACCTAGTTGTTTATAGTAATCGTTATTATTAATTAATTTGAATTTCAAATTCAATATTTCTTGAAAATCGATTGATTCTTTAGTTGAGTCTAATCCTATCTCATTTAATATTTTTTCGTCAATTCTGTTTTTGTTATCTACGAGTAGGACTAATTCAGTTTTATCTTCAGGTAATTTACCTTCAATTACATCGTAATACTGATTTATAAATTCTAATTCATTACCTTCGTCATTTTTAAACGGTAATTCCACAAATGCTAATTCTGGCGACATCATGATTGGTCGATATCCTTTTTCATCTTCAGTGATTATATTTAAATTTGTTATTCTATTATAATTAATACCTAATATTAATTCAGTGTCAATTTTTTCTATATAATCAACATATTCTTGATCAATAATATTTTTATGTGTCATAGTGTCGATTATATTTTTTTGTGGATAAATCTTTTTTTCAGTTGGGTAAGAATTGTCGTCTATAGAGGTATTCATCATAATTTCCATTGTGTTTTCATCCATTTGCATAGCCTGACTTGAAATCATTATTGGCATATTAGCTAAAGTATCTTTTTCAAATTGACTTATTTGAATATCGAAACCGTTAGATAAAGATAATATAAGTGCAATACCAATAATCCCAATACTTGATGCAAAAGCAGTTAATAATGTTCTTCCTTTTTTAGTTTTAATGTTATTGTAAGATAATTTTAAAGCAGTAAGAAAATTCATCGCTGTTTTTTTAATTAATATTTCTTTTCCTTTTTCACTTTTTTTAATAGGATTATTATCTTTTATAATTTTTCCGTCTTTTAATTCAATTATTCTATTTGCGTATTTTTCAGCTAAGGAATTATTGTGTGTAACCATTATCACTAGCTTATCTTTTGCAATCTCTTTAATTAAATCCATAATTTGTGTACTTGTTTTTGAATCAAGTGCTCCAGTTGGTTCATCAGCCATAATGATGTCTGGGTCATTAACCAAGGCTCTTGCTATAGCAACTCTTTGCATTTGACCCCCAGACAGTTGATTAGGTTTTTTATGAATATGGTCGATTAAACCAACTTTTTTTAAAGCGTTTTTTGCTTTTTTATTACTAATTTTGTTAGAATTACCGCTTAATGTCATTCCTAACTTAACATTATCTAAGATAGATATGTGACTAATAAGGTTATAACTTTGAAATATAAATCCTATACAGTTATTACGATACGCATCCCAATCATTGTCTTTAAACTTTTTAGTTGAAATTCCGTTGATAATTAAATCGCCGTTAGTATATCTATCTAACCCTCCGATTATGTTTAATAAGGTTGTTTTACCACTGCCGCTTGGCCCTAAAACAGCGACAAATTCATTGTTTCTAAATTCAGTAGATAAATCATTTAAAGCTTTTTGTGAAAAGTCTCCTGTTTTATATACTTTACTTATATTTTTTAATGATAACAAAATATCATCTCCTTCTTTCATTATATAAATAACTCACACTTTTTATTATATTTTAAACAGATAGAGTAAGTCAAATAAATATTTGCAATTTTTAATTAAAAATAATTTTAATTTTTAAAATAATGGTAAAAAAGTTGCATTTTTCAATTAAAAATTATATAATTATAATGCACTTGAAAAATGCGCCCGTAGCTCAATTGGATAGAGCGTTTGGCTACGGACCAAAAGGTTAGGGGTTCGAGTCCCTTCGGGCGTACCATTTAATTTAGTTATGTATAATATATAATATATCTACACCCAAACCAACAAAATATGATATAATAGTTTATACATTAATATTTGTTTACGAGAAGTAGCACAGTTTGGTAGTGCACTTGGTTTGGGACCAAGGGGTCGCAGGTTCAAATCCTGTCTTCTCGACCATTTGTTATAATTAAATCATTCAATTTGAATGGTTTTTATTTTGATGCGACCCCTTGGCTTTAATAAGAAAAAATTAAAAATATATTTTATCATATAGTGAGATTAAATTTTTTTCTGTAATTTGAAAACTTGTTCCATGATCGTGTGTTTGACCGACTCTTTTTCCACTTTTAAAGACATTAATACAGAAAGTAACTCTTATAATTCCCTTGTCGATTAAATCTATAAAGGTATCAAAATCCTTTAATTGATAAAATTTAATATTATTATATTTATAATAATTATAGCCTTGTCCTTTTTTTTCGAGAACATCAACAACAGCTAATACCTTTAGTTTTCTGTACAGTTTTTCTTTTAATAAATCAAAAGACCAATTTGTGTTTTCGTCATTTAGGTTACCATCTTTAAGAAAAACGTTTAGAAATAATTTTTCTTTATTTTGATCAACTTTTAATTTGAAATAGTAATTCCCGATTCTCGTAGATTTATTTGTATATATAGAACAATTAAAAACTCTAGCACTCTTAAGTTGATAGTGGGGATAACCATATTTTTTTTGAATTCTTTTTATTTCAAATAAATTATTTCCATCAGGTGTAGCATTAAACAATTTCAAATACGATTTTGAAAAAGCTTTCCTTGTTTTTATTTCTATATTTTTAAAGTCAGGTATTTCAAAACTACCACTTTTTATATCAAGAAGCTCTTCAAAAAAATCACCTGGATTTGTTTTTGGATTATCACACCTAATCCATCCGCGGTTATAAACTTTCATGAATTTATTTTTTAATGTTTGTATGTTTTTATTTGTATTGTACATTATCATTTCTCTCCTTTGTTTTTATAGTTTATTAATAAATTTAAAAGAAGTAAAATCGTTATAATTGATAAATAGTGTAAAACAAATTCAATAATTTAAGTTTTTGAGCAGTATACTTAATAAGTGGAAAGAAATAATTAACTAAAAAAAAGATATATCCAATTTTCGTTTTGTTTAAAAAAGAAAGTATTTTTGTACTTTCTTTTTTAAATTATTAATTTTTGATCGATATTTACCTTATCGGAGGTTAAATTGTTTAATTTACGTAAATAATCAACACTTACATTATGTTGTTGAGCGATGAGATATAACGTCTCTCCATGACCAACGGTATGTGTTATAATTTTTTGTTGAGATGGAATTATTATTTGTTTTTTTGGGTGAATTTCAGAAGAATCCAAACTATTTTCTTTTTTTAAAGCATCGACTGTTACATCAAATTTTGATGCGATACCGTAAAGGGTATCACCTTCTTTAATAGTATAATAATTATTTTTGATATCTATTTTTCTTTCATCGGGAATGTTTATATTTTGGCCAATAGCGAGGATATCGTTATATAAATTGTTAATATCTTTAATTTTATCAACAGTAGTATTGTGTTTCTGAGCCAAATTATATAGTGTATCACCTTGAATTACTGCATAAGGAACATAATTATTATTTGAAATATTTAAAATTTGTCCAACATGTATAAAATTCGAAGTTAAATTATTCATTTTAATTAGTTCTTCTGTATTAATATTAAACCTTTTACTGATACTGTAAAGAGTGTCTCCGGATTGGACAACATAAGTTTTATTTTTTATTTCGTTTTCGATTGATGCGTTATCTTCGTTTGGTAAAACTAATATTTGTCCAACATTAAGGATACTAGAAGTATTTAAATTGTTGGCGTTCATTAAATCATTTGAATTGATATTTAACTTTCTAGCGATACCGTAAATAGAATCACCAGGTTGAATTGTATAAGTTTTATTTTCTATTTTAGTTTTAGCTGGTGGAGTAGCACAATTTGGTATAATCAATATTTGCCCTATATTTAGAATACTAGAAGTATTTAAATTATTAGCATTCATCAAATCATTTGGATTGATATTCAATTTTTTAGAAATCGCATAAATAGAATCCCCGGGTTGAACAGTGTAGGTATTATTACTTTTACTATTCTTTTGATAGGGAACATCTAAATAGATTGTTAGTGCTCTAACAACTGCTTCAGCAAAATTTTCCCAATTTGTTCTAATTTGGTAGGGGTCATCATGATTACTTGTTACAAATCCGTATTCGATAATTATAGGTTCAAGGTTATTTGTTTCGCGCATTAAAAAATAGTAGTCTTGTGAACTGTTAGTAGGTAATCTTCGTTGATAAGCACCGCGAATGTTTTGACCTTCATTACTAAGCTCTTCTAATATTAAATTGGGTAGAATGTTATCACTTCTAAGTGCGTAGATTACTTCAGCGCCGTCGGCATTAGTATTAATAGCAGCATTTAAATGGTTAGATATCAAAATATTGCTATCAACATCTCCAAGTTGTCTAATTCGATTAATTCGATCTGAAGGAATTAATGTTTCGTCTGAATTTCTTGTTAAATTTGCTGGAATACCTAGTTCTTGTAATCTATTATAGATATATAATGTAATATCTAAATTATAATCTTTTTCCGTTATTCCATTTGCGATTGCTCCAGGATCTGTTCCACCATGGCCAGCGTCAAGAATTATCATAAATCCTCCTTTCTATTTATGGTTTTTTCAAACCTTATTACATAAATAGTATATGAAAACCGTGATATAAGTTTACTAAACTCTTAGCTTAGAATTTAATTTAATTTAATAACTTTGATTTTTTTTACGAAAAGAAGTATATTTTGACAAAAATCG
>CAYUEQ010000046.1:0-7651 GCA_964443805.1 uncultured Muribaculaceae bacterium | reverse complement strand
AGTTCAAATTCATTTTTCTTAGCTGCTGTAATTGTCATAACTAATTCAGGAAGGCTTGTTCCTATAATAATTACAATCATCGTTATTATTTTTTGACTTACACCTAAATCTGTAGCTAAATTTACTGCACTATTTACAAGTAATTCACTACTTATAATAATTAATATTAACGATATAGTAATATATATAACAGCTTTTTTTAATTCGTATTTTGGTTGTTCTTCATTTAATTCCTGATTCTTTTTTCTAAAAACTGTTATTAAATAGTAAATAAAAATTAGAAAAGAAGATAAAAGTATTATTCCGTCAATTCTGTTTAAGAATGGAACATCGTATCGTAATCTATTTATTAAAACTAAACTAAATATTGCAGTTATTATTAATAGTATTGGTAGTTCTTTTTTTACTGTTTCATTTCTTATTTTAATTGGATGAGTAATGGACGCTATTCCAATTATTAGTACTATATTTATTATACAACTGCCAATTACATTGGCTAGTGCTACTGAACCATTATTACTAGCAATACTACTAAATGATATTGCAAATTCTGGCATGCAGGTTCCAAATGCTACAACTGTAAGCGCAATTAATGTTTTTGGGCTTTTTAATTTTATTGCAATTGAAGAAGCTGCATCTACTAATATATCTGAAGCTGCTATTATTAAAAATAATCCAACTATTAACCAAATTATATCCATATTTTATTCCTTCTTAAAATATATTTTTTTAAACGTTTCCATTATTAATAATATCGGTAATGATAATACAAATAAGATTAATAAATGGTTAAACGGGATTTTTGTTGCTTGTAAAAAAGTTCTTAAAAAAGGAATGTTCATTACTAGTACTTGTAACAATAAAGCTCCTGCAATACTAAATATTACTAGTCGATTATTTTTAATCGGCATTTTAAAGGCTGATGTTTTTTCACTGCGACAGTTTAAGACATGTATGTTTTGAATTAATACCATTAAAGCTAAGATATATCCTCTTGCAACATATACATCAAAATGTAAGAAATCCATTAATATTACCCAAACTATAAATACTAGTATTCCAATAAATAAACTAGATATCAATAATTCTGATATTAATAAACGGTCAAAGATTGGAGCTTTTGGATTTCTAGGTTTTTCTTCCATTATATTTTCTTCTGCTTTTTCAAAAGATAAAGCTAGGTCTTGCAAACCATCAGTTACTAAATTCAACCATAATAATTGGATCGCTACAAGTGGCATCGGATAATTAAATGCAATGGATAGCAAGAAGAAAAACACTTCTGCTATCCCACATGAAACGAGCATATAGATGACTTTTCTGATGTTGGCATATGCAACTCTTCCTTCTTCAACCCCAGATACTATCGATAAGAAGTTATTATCAGTAATAATCATCTGGCTTGTTTCTTTTGCAACATCAGTTCCACTTCCCATAGATATTCCTATATTAGCAACTTTTAATGCTGGAGCATCGTTTATTCCGTCTCCAGTAACTGCTACAAACTCCCCCATTCTTTTATATGCTTCTACTATTTTTAATTTTTGAATAGGAGTGATTCTAGCAAATACTTTTTTAGATCTTACAAATACATCAAAATCTTTAGTAGACTTATTTAGATACTCTTCTACTTCTTTCCCATTTGTAACTTCATCAAAATTTGATACTAAATTTAATTTTCTACCAATTGAGTATGAAGTTAATGGGTGGTCTCCCGTTATAATTACAGTTTTAATACCTGCTACATTACATTTTTCAATTGCTGATGCGGCTTCTTTTCTAATTGGATCAATAAAAGCAACTAATCCCATAAATGTAAGTTTTGGGATATCTTTTTTAGCATAAATGTTTTTGGTTTCAAAATTTTCTACTTTACCTTTTGCTAGTGCAATAATACGATATCCTTCACTTGCTAATTTTTCGTTTTGTTCTCTTAGTTTACCAATATTTATTTTTATGTTTTTATTATCAACATTCATCGAGTCGCACATTTCAAAGACGGTTTCTAAAGATCCTTTAACACTACAATACTTTTTATTGTTTTCTTCGTAAAAAACTGCTGAATACATAATTTCAGATTCATATGGTATTTCAGCTAAAATATTTATATTAGAAATATCTGTTTTAGCTTTTTTTCCTAGTGCCAAAAAAGCTATATCAATCGAATCTCCATTGTAAGTCCATAGATTATTATCTTTTGTTAAATTTGCTTCATTATTCAACATTCCTAATTTAGCTATTTCTAAAGCACTATTATTTTGGTTATTAATAACACCATCATCGTTATAACCAGATCCACTTATTTTATAAGTTGTATCATCAGGAAGAATTATTTCTTTTGCTGTTTGTTCATTAACAGTTAATGTTCCTGTTTTATCACTTGCAATTACTGTACAACTACCTAATGATTCTACTGAATTTAGTTTCTTTACAATAATGTTCTTTTTTGCCATACGATTTGATCCAATTGATAGAGCCATAGTTAATGCAAGTGGTAGCCCTTCTGGCATTGCTGAAACAGCTAGTGCTATTACCGATAAAAAAATAACATCTGTCGGATGATTTTTAGCAAACAGTAATATAATTATAAATAATGAAAGTATTACAATAAAAACACTTATTTGTTTAGAAAATTTATTGATTCTAATAGTTAAAGGAGACTTTTGTTCTTCAACATTATCAACTTCTTGTGCTATTTTTCCAATTTGAGTATTAATACCAGTTTCTACTACTACAGCTTCTGCTCTTCCTGTTATTACACTAGTACCTGCAAATAACATATTAGACATTTCCATTATCGACACATATCCAGTTATTACTTTATTGTGTTTAATACTAGCAGTAGATTCTCCAGTTAATGATGCTTCGTTCACCGTTAAATTATTAGAACTTAATATTCTAGCATCTGCTGGAATTTTAACCCCTGATGAGAGTATTATAATGTCGCCTGGGACTAATTCTTCTGCATCTAATTCTATTTCTTTATTATTTCTTCTTACTAATGTTTTTACCTTTATTAAGTCTTTTAAACTTTCAGCGTTTTTAGCAGCATTCCATTCTTGAAGCGTTCCTAAAAAAGCATCTAGTAAAATAATAAATAAAATAGCAAACCCATCTATAAATTCCCAGATTATAAAAGAAATTATAGTTACAACTATTAAAACTATAATAATAGAATCAGCAAATTGTTTAAAAAACAATTGAACTAGACTGTCTTTTTTAGTTTTAGGTATTCTATTATATCCATGTTCTTTTGTTTTTGTTCTACTTCTTTATCATTTAGTCCCTCAATATCACTATTTAATATTTTTAAAATATCTTCACTTTTAGCTTTAGTCCAATTATTTTCTTCCAAGTCGATCACCTATCTATAGATCAAAGTTATGTGTACTTTGTTGTTCATCATTTATAATTAATTTTAATTTGTTATTTTCTATTAATTTTGAACTAAATGATTCTTTATAATTATTACCGACAATTATATATTTATCAGTTATAATTTTATCGTTTTCAACATCATAAACATATAATTTATTTTCTTGATTAATTATATTTACATAATTTTCAGTAAAAGATAAATAATTATACTCAACATTTTCTAGTAAATTTGTACCATCAAAATCATATAGTTTATATTTATTGTCAGTTTTAGTTATTATATATTTTCCACTATAAGTTACTATCCCCTCATCAAAATCATTTGATATTATTTGATTATTATTATCTAAAATACTCCATTTATTATCTTTTTTAATAACATATCTATCAGCAATTAATTTATTATCTCTTTGATTGTCTATTAAACCAACAAACTCATAGTTAAGAGGTATTTCTACCTTAAAGCCATTACCTAGTTTAATAACACCACATAAGCCATCACAAACTATAAATTTATCTTCTTCTATTCCAATCCCATAGTTTTTTACAGATTTATAAGTTGCAACAACTTCGTTTTTTATTAAATCAAATAATTGATAATTACCATCTTCAATAAATACATATTTGTCATTAATAACTTTTGTTTGACCTTCATTTTTATAATAATCAATATTTGTAGTATCATCATCAATTTCAAACGATGCATAATCACAAACGTTAAAATCAATGCATGTATAACTACCTAATAACTTTTTGCCATCATAAAAATATAGTGCTCCATCTTTTTTGAACTCAAAAGTTAAATCATCAAATTTTGATACAAATAAACTATGTTTACTTACATAAAACCCATAAAACCCTACCACTAAACTAACTAACAAAAACAATGCCGTAGTTACTATAAACTTCTTGTTCATTATTTATTCTCCAATAGGATCATCATAAATTGGTTCCCATGGAGTTTTAGATGTATCATATTTTGCTGTTATATTTTTATATACAATTGAAATTTCATTATCTTTTGTTTTTAATTTAAATTCAGTTGGTGATGATAAAATTATTGGATCTTCTTCAACTTTAAATAAACTATTACCATTGTAATCATAAACTAATAAGCGATTAGCATCAGTTACAACAACTACATACTTTTCATATAGTTCTGCATATGCAAACGAGTAAGTTTTATTGACTACTCTTTTATTGTCAATATTATATATTTCATACTTACCTTTATCATTTTTAACTCGATAGTAATTACCTACAAAAGCATCGGCATCTTCAACACCAGTATTGCTTACAATCACATATTTATTATCTTTTTTACCTTTTAAATTAATATTATTTATTTTATTTAATTCATCATAATCAAAATCAACTGCTTTAGTTACTTTTCCAGTTACTATCTTTAAAAGACCTTGTTTATTATGTTTGTTAGTCGCAATAACATAATGGTCTTCATCTATATTCTTAAATTCTTTACTTCCATTATCACTTAAAACATTAATATAATTACCTAATATTTTACTTGTTCTTAAATCATACAAATTTACTTTTATGTCAGTTTTGCTAGCTCCTTGTGGAGCATCATAAATAAATATAAAACGATTATAAAACATTGGAATAGTCATATTAGTAGATGTGTCTGTTGCAATATAACAGTTAGATAAATCACTTGTATTGTTAGTTATAATGTTTTCATTAGTACAAGTATATTCTCCTATTTCTCTAGTCTTTTTTGCATCAGAATATAAATATAATTTCCCATCAAAATAACTATAATAATTTAACTTTAAATTGTTTTTGCCTTCCAGTAGATTAAATACTTTTACATCTTCAAGTTTGTCTTTATATATTATAACAGTAATTTTATTTTTATCTATCTCATAACTAAATGATTGTTTTGTTTTTACTATTTTATTTTTATCATCAATTACAATAGTTTTAACATAATCAGAGTTGTCTAATTCAATCATTTCATATATTAATTGATTGTTACTATAATCAACAATATTTAGTTTGTTTTTTTGAACTACTAATGCGATTTCATCTTCTAGTTCTACATAATCTAAATCATTAAAAACCTCAACACTCATGTACTCGACAACCCGATATTTATTCGAATTTTTTAATACAATATATTGCTCATTATAGTTTTTAATCTCTTCTTCAAATTTAGATGATAGTTCTTCATTATCAAAATCAATTAACATCCATTCTTTATCTTTTTGGGCAATTATAATTTTATCTTCTTTATTTTCAATAATTCCTAAGTAATCATATTCAAACTCAATTATTTCTTCTAAATCTTTTTCTATTTTATAAAAGGCAGATTTTTTATCTTTATTTCTTAACACTAAATAATTTTCTTCATCAATAATATATGATTTTACTCCAAAGTAATCATCTTCTATCTTTTTATTCTTTATATTATAAAGCTGTAATTTATCAGCATTTTCTTTAACATTATCATAAATAAACACATATTTATTATCATATATTTTACTTCTTAATTTTAATAACTTTCCATCTTCATATTCAGTCTTTTCAACATCAAAGTCATCATCAGTATCTTCAAAAGCTACATAACAAAGTTTAGGATCTTTATTTTCACATTCATAAATCCCTATTTCTCTTTGATTTTCATCAAGTAACTTTAATGTTCCATTTTCATAAATAAAGTTATCTTTTTCTACCACAATCATTTGTTGTTTATCTACTATTACAAAGACATAAAATAATAAAGATAAAAAAAGTAAAAGTAAAACACTTAAAACAACGATTAAAATTTTTCTTTTCTTAGTTAGTTTTTTCCACTTATCTTTTATTCTTTTAAAAATGTTTTTCTTTTCTTTTTGCTTTTTATTTTTTTCTATGTTTATTTCCTTTGTTTTTTCTATTTCTTTGTTTTTCATTATCATTCACCTACTATTATAAGTATAGAGGAATTAAAGAATTTTTTCAATCTAAATTTATTCAAATACCAATATTGATCTAAATCCATGATTCGCCATCGGAAGCCCAGTTGCATAATTAAAACCAAGTATTCCAACGGTTGTTGAAGTACTAGTAAATACTCCACCTCGCATGAACCAAATACTATTTGCTTCAGGGAATAAAGAAAAATCACCATACCAACTACCATACGAAGAACCAAATGAATTTAAAGTCTCTTTAGTCGCATCTCCTAATTGTCCTCGTTCGTGAGTCAACTCGTTTGTATCGTACGCATAACTATCATAATATTTTGTTTCTGGAATAACATTCCATTCTCCTGAAGAAGAATCTGGATTAAACGTTCCTATTGGAGTATCTTCACTCTCTACTACTTGCCCCATTACATACTCATAAACTCCACCTGACATATCATATATGCCGTATATATTTCCAGTAGTAGATGCCCCTAATGCATCTAAGTTTTGCGAAGGATAAGAGTTAGGACATTCATAAGGATCATAAGCTGCTTGAGGATAACCAGCAGAGCATCCTGTTAAACGTTCATTATTGAATTGCATGCTTACAAAGTTATTAGGATAAACTTCACGGTTATATTCACTATAATTAGTATTTCCTCTTTTTCCATATTTACTATGAGATAGATATGCTACTGCTCCCCACTCCATATTTTTCATCATATGAGAATCGACATTTGAATTACTAGTTAAGCCATAAGAAACAAATTTTTTCGCTGATAAAAACATATTAGAAATATCTATATTTCTCCACATTCCTAGATTTGGTTTTATATAAGGATTTATATCTGTATTGTTACATAAAAACGAAAAGGACATATCGTAACATTCAGTAGTTGGATCAGCACTTGTTGTAAATTTACCAACCCATATTCCATTAAGTTCTGAGTTCCCAAATGTAAATGCTGGATGAGTTAACCACTCTCCGTTATTAGAACCAGTTGTTTTAGTAATATTTTTATTTTCAAATGCAACGGTTATATCTTGAGAATCACAATTATCATTTAAACAATTTACATTATTATTTGTATTCCATAATAAATATTTGTATCTTGGTATGTAGGTGTAATATGCTAGTACATTTGATTCAACTATCGTTGTTCCTACTTCTGATGTTTTTATTGACTCTCTTGATTCATCTGTTACTAGTACTGCATTGGCCCATTTTTGATTTTCATAATCATACCAATTATTTTCTTGATTTGTTTTGTCTGCTTTAATTAATGTTGATCCATCCCATGATACTGGTATCATATTATCTACTATATCTACTTCAATGTTTTCGGTAGATGATTTGTATTCGT
>CAYUEQ010000045.1:0-7669 GCA_964443805.1 uncultured Muribaculaceae bacterium | reverse complement strand
ATTTCATCAACATCAATAAAACTATCAGGATTTTTTATATTAAAAACATCACTTTTTAAAAACATGTTTTGGCTTTTAATATTATATGTAATAATTAGATTATTATAATCTTTATAACTTATTTCTTTTATTTCATTTAAATTTTCTTTTGATATTAAATAGTATTTAGATTGTTTTTCATCTAATTTATTTAAATAATCTCTACCAATATAATAATCATTATCTAATAATATTAAATCAGTAATTTTATGATATTGTTCTCCTGTTATATTAGTATAATTTACTAATAGATTTCCTGAGTAATCATATATTATTTGTTCCTCAAGTTTACATGATATTTTAATCATTTCTTCATTTTTTGTTTGTAGTAATTTTTTCGTTTCTTTATGGTCTGTTATATATTCTATTTCTTGTATGTCATTATGAAATATTATTGTGTGATGATTATTATCACATTCATAACTAAGATATGTAGTATCTTCTAATTCTGTTAATACATATCCAAGTCTTTTCTTTGTTTTATTTAAATCTTTTGTAAATGGAACTAATCTAACTTGTGGATAAGCATTAATTACCATATCATTTAATTGTTTTATTTCTTGAGAATTGGTTAAAAATCCACGACTTAATTTATTCTTTTCTTTCATAATATTCTCTTTTCTTCTCTTTCGAGATCTCTTTTTTTAATCGTTTCTCTTTTATCATACAATTTTTTCCCTTTAGCTAGACCTATTAATATTTTTACTTTATTCTTTTTTAAATATAGTTTTAAAGGTATGAGTGTATAGCCATCTTTTGTAACTTTTTCTTTTAGTTTAATAATCTCAAACTTTTTCATTAAAAGTTTTCTAGTTCTTCTTTCATCATGATTAAATCTATTACCTTCTTCATATCTTGCAATATACATATTTAAGATATAAATCTCATTATTTCTAATAATAGCATGAGCATCTTTTAGGTCTACTGAACCTTTTCTTATCGATTTAATTTCAGTACCAACTAACACAATGCCTGCTTCGATTTCTTGTTCAATAAAGTAATCAAAATAAGCTTTCTTATTTCTAATTTCCATTATATCACCTACTTTTTAACTAAATTTTTTGGTTTCTCTACAACTTCAAAATCTACTTGAGCTAGTGCTTTATTTGCTGAAGTTACTTTAACATCAATTGAATCTCCAAGTTGATATTTCTTTCCATTTTTCTCATTTACTAATGCAAATTGTTCTTCTACATGTATAAAATAGCCTTTTAAAGTTTCTATTTTAACTAATCCTTCAATTAAATTGTCAAGTTCAACAAAGAAGCCAAAGTCAGTTATACCACTGATAACAGCAGGATATTCCTCCCCTATTTTAGATTGCATGTATTCGGCGCTCTTCATAGAGAATACTTCTCTTTCACCAGAAATTGATGATTGTTCTCTTTCTGATGTATGTTCTGCAATTGGTTCTAATTGTTCTTCTAATTCTTGAATTAAACCCTTATTTATATTTTTCCCAAAATTATATTTTTTTAATAAACGATGAACTACTAAGTCAGGATATCTTCTTATCGGACTTGTAAAATGGGTATAACATTCGCTTCCTAATCCATAATGTCCGATATTATTTGCACTATAAATTGCTTTTTTCATACTTCTTAATGCTCTACTAGCTATAATTCTAAAATGAGATAAGTCTTTAATGTCATCCATTAATTTTTGCATTACAGATGGATGAGAAATAGCTCTAACATTAAATTTAATATCATGTCCTAGTAAATTAATAAATGGTAATATTTGAGCTGCACTTTCTGGATCTGGTACATCATGAATACGGTAAATTGATGGTATACCTAAATTTTCAAAAAATGTTGCAACTGATTCATTTGCAGCTATCATACAATTTTCGATTATTTTTTCTCCAGCTCCACTAACTCTTTTTTCAACATCTACTGCTACTCCTAATTCATCTTGAATTATTTTAGCTTCATCTAAATTAAAGTCGATGTAGCCTCTTTTTACCATTGCTTTTCTTAATGCAGTCGATACCTCATTTAAAGTATAGATAGTTTCTGCATAAGGTTCATAATCTTTATCTATAATGTTTTTATCTAATATATTATTAACTTTTTTATAAGTCATTTGAATTCTACTTTTAATTATTGATGGATAGATATCAACATCGATTATATTACCGTCTTTATCAATAACTATATCACTTGTCATTGATAAACGTTTTACTCCTGGGTTTAGTGAACATATACCATTAGATAATTTTCTAGGTAACATCGGCAGTACAGTGTCTGCATAATAACATGATGTTCCTCTTTGAAATGCTTCATTGTCTATACTACTATTTTCTTTTACATAGTGAGATACATCAGCAATTGAAACAACTAATCGATAATTTCCATTAGGTAGTTTTTCTGCATATACAGCATCATCAATATCTTTGGTATCATCACCATCTATTGTAAATATTGGTAGACTTGTTAAGTCTTTTCTTCCTTTTAATTCTTCATCTAAAACAGTCTCAGGTATTTTATCTAATTCAGGTTGTAGTTCTTTTGGAAAGTCCATAAAAAATGAGTAATTAGCTGCTATTTCTAATATATCTGATTTAGGATCTGTCTTATGACAAATAGTTCTAATATTAGTTGCTACTCTTTTCTTCTTTTCATTTCTAATTTTAACTTCTATAATATGACCTTCAACTAAGTTATGAGAGTTATTTTCATCAAGTAATATAGGATTTAAGTTTTTAGGTAATTTAACATATTTTATATTGTCTTCAACAATAACTTCACCAATTAATGGTTTAGTAGATTGTTTAATAATCTTAACTACTTTGCCTGTAGTATTATTTCCTTTTTCTTTTTTATTCTTTTTATCACTTGCGTCAATTTCACACATTACGATATCTCCGTCTTGTGCACCATTTAAATTGGTCATAGGTATAAACCAATCATCTTCGTTTTCCAACAATAAAAAACCATATCCTTTTTCTTTAATAGATATTTTTGACACTTTTACTCCAGATAAATTTTTATATAGAATATATTTTTGTTTTTTTGTTTCATATAAAGTAGTATTTTTTATCAATTCTTTAATACTTTTTTGTAATTCTTCATATTCTTTAGCTGTATTTAATTCTAATTTTTCTATTAACTGAGTTAAGCTATATGCATTTTTTTCGGTTTCTAATAATTTTACTAATTCTTCTTGCAATTTAATCACTCCATTATATATAATATCATGCTTGTAGTGTGTTTGATACTTTTTTAATTCATTCTTTATAGTTAATCTGTAATATTTGGTTAACTGCTTTTACTTCTATATAACCTTTAAATTTTTTTTCGGTTTTTGGGTTAATTAAACTTCCTTCGTCTAAAAGACCTTGATTAACTAAACTATCTAGTGTAATAGTTATAATCTCCTTGTTTTCATAAATTTTTACCTTTGAATTAGGATCGTTATTAACATACACATCTGCTGCACTTTTAATTCTATCCATAACTCTTTCATATTCTTTATTTTCTCTATTTGATGTTAAATTATTTATATTTAAAACCAAGATTAAACCAACAATTGAAATTATAAATAATGCTGTTAATACTTCAACTATAGTATATCCTTTTTTATTCACTATCATCACCTATTATAATTATAACTCTATTAAATAAAACTTACAAATTAAAAAACTGCCTAGGCAGTTTAACTTATATAAATAATAAAAGATGTTACAAAGAATAGTACTCCTAAAGCCATAGTTAAACGACTTATAAAAAGTTCTGATCCTCTTTCTTTTTGATTTCTAAATAAGGTTTCATTTCCTCCAGTTATAATTTGTCCTGCTTCACTAGCTTTTCCACTTTGAAGTAGTACAATAACAATTAAAAGAATTGATATAACAATTAAAAATGTTTCCATAGTTCACTTCCTCTTGTAAGTAATAATTTATCATAAATAGCATTAAAAATCAATGTTATTGTAATTTTTCTTCTATTCTTAATAATTGATTATATTTAGCTACTCTTTCGCCTCTAGTTACAGAGCCCGTCTTAATATATGTGATATTTAATCCCACTGCTAAATCAGCAATAAATGTATCTTCTGTTTCACCACTTCGATGAGATATTACAATTTTATAATTATATTTTTTTGCTAAGGTGATGGTTTCAACCATTTCAGTTATTGTACCTATTTGATTAGCTTTTATTAAAATAGCATTACAAGCTTGTTCTTGAATACCTTTTTTTAATAACTGGCTATTTGTAACAAATAAATCATCTCCGACAATCATTATTTTATCAGTAAATTCTGCAGTGAATTTTGTATAAGCTCTCCAATCATTCTCATCAAAAGGATCTTCAATTGATAGAATTGGATATTTATTAATTAAGTCTCTATAGTAATCTATTAGCTCATCACTTGTTAATTTTTTTCCATCAACTAAATATTTTTTTTCATCCTTTAAATAAAATTCTGATGCAGCGCTATCTAATGCTAAAAACACTTGTTCTCCAGGTTTATATCCAGCTGTTTCAATCGCTTTAATTATTAGAGCAATCGCTACTTTATTGTTTGGTAGAGGAGGTGCAAAACCACCTTCATCACCTACTGCAGTACTTATTTTTGCTTTTTTCAATATTTTTTCTAACTCATGAAAAATCTCTGTTGCTACTCTTAATCTTTCTTTAAAACTTTTTACTAAAGGAATTATCATAAATTCTTGAAAAGATAATTCATTATTAGCATGAGCACCACCATTGATAATATTAAACATTCCAACTGGCAATCTATGTTCTTCACCAGTAGATACATAAGAAAATAAATCAGTTTTATGTGATAGAGCTTCTGCTTTTAAATTAGCAAGCGATACCGCTAAAATAGAATTAGCACCTAGATTACTTTTATCTGGTGTACCATCTAATTCTATTAAATATTTATCTAAGTTATACTGATTTAAATCCATTCCAATTATTTTTGGTGCAATAATATTATTAATATTATTAACAGCTTTTAATACCCCTTTACCATGATATCTTTTAGGGTCATTATCTCTTAATTCTAAAGCTTCTTTAGAACCAGTTGAAGCTCCCGATGGAACACTTGCTAAAACAACTTGTCCATCATCAATTTTCATTTCTACTTCAACTGTTGGATTACCTCTTGAATCTAATATTTCTCTTGCTAATATCTTTTTTATTTTTGCCATAATACATCCCTTTATTTTTTATTCTTTTTATTTTTTTTATTCTTTTTTTGATTTACAGATTTACTCTTTGTTTTCTTTTTCTGTTCTGATTCTTTTTTTGTTTTTTTAGATTTTGTTTTGTTTTCTTTTGCTTTCTTTTCTTTCTTCTTTTTTAATTCTTGAGCTTTTTTCTTTTCATTTTCTATTTCTATATTAATGTCGATATTCTTCTTAATCAGACTTAACCCCATATAATTTAATGTACCATAGAATATTATCATTGTTCCACAAGCACTACTAAAGAACAATATATCAGATAAAATATTTGTCATCAACAGTACACCAACACCAATTAATAATATAAAATCTGCTATTAATAAGCTTTTAATTTGTTTTGTAATTTTTGATGTTTTAAATAATACATATAGATAAACTAAAGATGTTGAAATAATATAAAAGCCAATAGTAATATTTAAGTCAACTCTTAATGTATATATATTAATAATTAAAAGTATTGCATAAATAATGTTTATTATTCCATAAGGTATAACTAAATCGAATATTTTGTATTTCTTTATACTGTACTTATTTGATTTAATAAGACCTAAACCTTTTGCTACAATCACTATAGCTATTAAATAAGATATAGTTATTGCAGATACTTTGTTATTTAAGATTAAATAAAGTCCTATTAGGATAAATATTATCTCTGGTATCATTACAATCTTGATTAATTTTTTTATCTTTTTTTCCATATGCTTCACCATATTAAGTTTAACTAATCAAAAGTGTTTTGTCAATTGTTACATTGAATATAGATTGTCTGTATGGTATAATTGACTGGCTTTGAAAGGGAGATTTTATGACCATAAAAGAACTTACTATCTTTGAATTTGATAAGTTTATAAAACAGCATCCATTAAATAATTATTACCAAACACTTAACTATGGACTATTAATGGCTGAATATGGTTTTTCATATGACTTAATTGGTTATGTTGATAACTCTGGAGATATTGTTGCAGCATCATTAATTTTAATTAAGAGTATAGGATGGAAAATGTATTATGGTTATGCCCCTAGAGGATTTTTAATTGATTATGTAGATAAATCTTTATTACATAAATTTACTGAAGATTTAAAAAGATACTATAATAAAAAAAATGTTGTATTTATAAAAATTAATCCAGAAATAGCTATTGGTGAAATTAATAAGAATGATAATTATGAAAAAAAGTATAATCAAAATACCAAAATAATTGATAATTTAAAAGAGTGTGGCTTTAAAGAAAATGAACAAAGTTTATATTTTGAAAATATTTTACCAAGATTTAATGCGATATTACATTTAAAAAAGTTTAATATTGATTCAATTAATAAAAACATAAGAAATAAAGTAAAAAAAGGTTTAAGAAAAGGTCTTAGTTTAGAAACTGTTTCTTTTGATAAAATTAATATATTATATAAATTTGTAAAAGATAAGAAATCATATAGAAGTGAACACTATTATCGTTCTTATTATAATATATTTAATAAAGACAACAATGCTGATCTGTTTTTATTAAAAATAAATTATGAAGAATATTTAATTAAGAGTCAAGAAATATATGCAAAAGAACAAGAGTTAAATAATTTATACAATGAATTATTAAAATTAGAACCATCTAAAAAAAATATCAACAAAAAAATGGAATCCGATCGGTTATTAACAATATATAAACAAGATATAATTGATGCTACTAAAGGAATGAGAAGTACTAATAACAAAGTCTATATAGCTGCTGCTTTAGTTGTAAAGTATGATAATCGAATAAATATTGTTATTAGTGGCTTTGACCGTAAATATAAAAAGTTTAATCCTAATCATTTCTTACATTATCAAATATTTCAACATTATAAAGAAGATTATACTTTTGCTGATTTAAATGGTTTATCTGGAGACTTTAGTAAAGATAGTCTATACTATGGTTTGAATCAATTTAAATTAGGTTTTAATCCTAAAGTATATGAATTCATTGGAGAATTTGATTTAATTGTAAATGAAACCCAATACTTCTTTTTAGAAAAAATCGGTAAAATTAAAAAAGAGTTTACTAAAGAATAAAAAAAACGCAAATGCGTTTTTTATTATTCAATAATTTCAGCAACAACACCAGCACCAACAGTACGTCCGCCTTCTCTGATTGAGAATTTAGTTCCGTTTTCTAGTGCAACTGTTTGAATTAATGAAACTGTCATATCAACGTTATCCCCTGGCATTACCATTTCAACACCAGCAGGTAGTTCTACAACTCCAGTAACATCTGTTGTTCTAAAATAAAATTGCGGTCTATAATTTGTGAAGAACGGAGTATGACGTCCACCTTCTTCTTTACTTAGAATATAAACACTTGCTTTAAATTTCTTATGAGGTGTTACACTTCCTGGTTTTGCAAGTACTTGACCACGTTCAACATCTTCACGAGATATTCCACGAAGTAATACTCCAGC
>CAYUEQ010000044.1:0-7760 GCA_964443805.1 uncultured Muribaculaceae bacterium | reverse complement strand
TTCACATAGTAAATACGGTAAATATGGAAATGATAACTATCAAGACGAAAATAAACAATTATATATAAATAATTATCGTACGTCATATGCTGACGGAAATAAAACAGAAACCGGCTGTTCATCAGGAGCCCCAAATACAGCAACTAACATAACTAGTTGCCCACATCCATATCCAAATCTTACTTTAGAAGCAACAGGAGCAAGTACCACTGGAAATATATATGGAATATATGATATGAGTGGAGGAGTATGGGAATATATGATGGGACAAATAGTACAAAGTGTAGGAACACCACTAGGAATATTTAATGCCAATAGTTCATCAGGAACATGGGGTGAAGTGCCAGAATTAAAGTATTATGATAGTTATAAGTACGATATAAGTAATTTGACGCATGGAAGAGGAGTTTTAGGAGATGCAACAAGAGAAACATTATTAGAATTTGGAACGAATGAAAATGGAGGATGGTATGGTGACCGATCATCCTTTCCTTACTCTATTTCTGTCTGGTTCCTCCGTGGTGGTAGTGGCAATATTGGTTCAAAGGCGGGTGCCTTTGCTTTCGATCGCTATACAGGCGATGCGAGCAGCGGCTACGGGTTTAGAGTTTTGTTAGCACTTGAATAAACTATATTTAAATATATTTTCTTCCTAAAATTCAAAAATTAATAATTTATAGATAATAAACAGTTGATTACAACTGTTTTTTGTTGTTGATTTATACTTTTTCTCTTTATTATGATAAAATGTAAGAGGTGTATTAAATGAAGAGAAAAGAAGTAAATATAAATGATTTAAGTCCAATGATGAAACAATATATGAAGATAAAAAACAATTATGATGAGGAGTTATTATTTTTTCGTTTAGGTGATTTTTATGAGTTGTTTTTTGAGGATGCAGAAATTGCATCCAGAGAATTGGAATTAACTTTAACTGGTAAAATGGCTGGATTAAAAGAAAGAATACCTATGTGTGGTGTTCCACATCATTCTGTAAAGCCTTATATTGAAAAACTAGTTAATAATGGTTATAAAATAGCTATTTGTGAGCAATTAGAAGATGCAAAGAGTACTAAAGGAATGGTTAAAAGAGGAGTTGTTCAAGTAATTAGTAAAGGGACTTTAGTTGATTTAGAATCTTTGAATTCATATGAACATAATTATATAGCTAGTGTTTTAGATTTTAAACATTCTTATGTTTTAACCTATGCTGATATATCTACTGGAGATTTATTTGTATCATCAATTGTTCATGATATAAATGTTTTATTAAATGAATTATTAAATTTACAAATAAAAGAATTAATTATTATTGATAGTATAGATTTAGAGTTTGAAAATAAAATAGAAAACATTTATGGAATTAGCATTACTAAGTCTGATAATTATTTAGAAAATGATTATGAATATTTGTATAAAGACCTTGATGATCCACGTTTAGAGATGGGAATTAAACATTTGCTTTATTATCTAGTAGTTAGAGAATTAAAAGATCTGACCCATATTAAAAATATTGAAATAATTAATCGAGAAGAGTATCTAGAAATGGATGTACATACTGTTAATAATTTAGAATTAATTGAAACAATGCGTAATAAAGAAAGAATGTATTCTTTAGTATGGTTACTTGATAAAGCTAAAACAGCAATGGGATCTAGAAAAATAAAGAAATGGTTAATGAATCCATTAGTAGATAAAAAATCTATTGAAGAAAGACATAATTTGATTGAAAAATTAAATACGGAGTTTATCTTAAAAGAAAAATTAAGAGAAGCTTTATATAATGTTTATGATTTGGAAAGATTATGCGCCAAAGTAACTTGTGGAAATTTAAATGCTAGAGATGTATTGCAGATGAAAAAGTCTTTAAAAGTATTACCAGAAATTAAAGAAATTAAAGATGACTTAGGTTTTGATTTTACTTTTGATGTTCATCAAGATTTATATAATATATTAGAAGAAGCAATCTATGAAGATCCTCCTATTACATTAAAAGAAGGTTATTTAATTAAAGATGGCTATAATAAAGAGTTAGATGAATTAAAAGAAATTCGTAGTGGTGGTAAACAATTTATTTCTAATTTAGAAGAAAGCGAACGAGAAAAAACTGGAATTAAGAATTTAAAAGTTGGTTATAACAAAGTTTTTGGTTATTTTATTGAGATAACTAAAGGTCAAGTTAAAAATATAGATTCTTCTTGGGGATGGGATCGAAGACAAACATTAACAGATCGTGAAAGATATATCACACCACTTTTAAAAGAAAAAGAAGCACTAATATTAAATGCTGAAGAAAAAATTGTTGAACTTGAATACAATATGTTTTTAGAAATTAAAAACATATTGAAAGAAAACGTTATTTCTTTAAAAGGAACGTCTTCTATGATAAGTGAGCTTGATGCACTGGCATCATTATCAGTAGTAGCAGAAGAATGTAATTTTATTAAACCAGTTATAAATGAAAATAATATTATTGATATAGAAAATGGACGCCATCCAGTAGTTGAAAAAATGAGTAAGATAGAATATGTACCAAATGACTGCCTAATGGATGAGAATACTACTACGTTATTAATCACTGGTCCTAACATGTCAGGTAAAAGTACATATATGAGACAACTGGCAATAATAATTATATTAAATCAAATGGGTTCTTTTGTACCAGCTACTAAAGCAGTACTTCCAATATTCGATAAAATATTTACCAGAATAGGAGCTAGTGATGACTTAGTATCTGGTGAATCAACTTTTATGGTAGAAATGTTAGAAGCAAAAAATGCAATTACTAATGCTACAAAAAACAGTTTAATTTTATTTGATGAATTAGGTCGTGGAACAGCTACATATGATGGTATGAGTATTGCTGAAAGTATTTTAGAATATGTTAATAAGAAAATAAAATGTAAAACATTATTTTCAACTCATTACCATGAAATGACTAAACTGGATCAAAAGATACCTAGTATCAAAAATATTCATGTTTCAGCACACGAAGAAAATGGTAAATTAACTTTCTTACATAAAATAAAAGAAGGTCCAGTTGATAAAAGTTATGGACTAGAAGTAGCAAGACTTGCTGGAATGCCAGATGAAGTTATTAAAAGGGCACATGCTATCTTAAATTCATATGAAACTAATAAACCTAAATTAATTGAACAAATATCATTTGAACTACCAGATGAGGAAGATAAACTAAGAACAAAGTTAAATGATTTAAATCCTTTAGAAATAACACCTTTAGAAGCAATGAATATCTTATATGAATTAAAGAAAATGAGTAGGGAGTAGATATGAAAAAAAATATTGTTATACCTAAAACAATTTGGGGTAAAGAATTAATCAATAAAAATAAAAAAGAAAGAATTAATGTTTATTTAAAAGAATCATTTATATTTAGTATAATATTAACTATTTTACAAGTGGGATTGTTTTTATGGAAAAGCTTACTTGATATAATCCAATTTACAACTAATAAAAATATTAATATTGTTATTACATTCATTAGTTTGCTTATCTTATCTTTTCTTATATTTTATACTTTTAATTTTTTAATAAGTGAATATCAAGTAACTAGATACAATAAAAAAGCTAGAAATTAGCATTTAAATATGGTTTATCATATTTAAGTATTAATTCTCCAACTTTTTCTATTTCATCTATATCATCAATTACTTGGTGAATGTGTTTATTTAATTTATTTCTTTTTCTAACCTGTTTTATTTGTGGTTCGACATTGTTAAAATCAATCAGATAATCAAAGTCGATGTTATCATAAAGAAAATAAATAGTTAAATGATAAAATTTTTCTAAAACGTAATCTAAATCAATAATATCAAAACTAACACCATCTACATCTATAACATAGGGAAGATGGTTTTTTATTATAATATTTATAGAATTTAAATCAGTCATATACATATCTTGTTTAAACATCTCTAATAATAAATTTTTAATTTTTATTAATATATCTATTCTTTTTTGAACAGATAGTTCCTGTTTTAAATAAAGTAGTTCTTTAGATGATTTAATATGTTCCATAGAAAAACCAGCAAAAGAATCATCTACATATACTTTTTTCTTAGGTAAAACAACATAATCTATTTTTTCTTTATTATGTAAAAATTCAACTTTCCCTTCATCGCTTTCTGATGAATAAAAATTACAATTATCAATTCCCGTTAAGATTGCATCAACACTGTAAATTTTTGCAACATCTTTATAATTTAAACATCTTATATCAGAATTGCCACCATATCCAACAATTGGTAAATCAATTAATTGTTTATGAGTCAAATTAACTATATCCATTAAAACACCCCTTTTTTAATAGCTTTTATTATATCTCTAACATTAAAATAAAGCAAATTTAATGGACCTAGGAAAATAAGTTTGGTATACTTAGTTGTGTTAGGGTGAGTTTATGTCAAGAAGTGAACTAAGAGAAAAAATAATGATTATTTTGTATCAAATGGAAATATTTAATAAAAATAATATTGTTTTTGATGTTGAAGATATTATTAAAGAAAATGTAGATATAGAAAATGAGTTTATTAAAGATGTTATTTATGGAATAGTAACACATAAAGAAGAAATAGATAGAATTGCTGATGATAATTTAATTGATTGGTCAATTGAAAGATTAGATAAAACTGGTTCTTCGATTTTAAGGCTGGCAATATATGAATTAAAATATACTGATACACCTGATATTGTGGTTATAAATGAGGCGGTAGAATTAGCAAAAAAATATAGTGATGAAGCGGTTAAAAAAATTATAAATGCTGTATTAGATAGGATTGTTAATCATGAAGGATAAATATGTATCGGTAGCTGATGTTAATCGATATATTAAAATTAAATTAGAACAAGAAGATAAATTGCAAAAATTATTTGTCAGAGCTGAAATTTCTAATTATAAAAAACATACAAGAGGTCATTTATATTTAACCTTAAAAGATGAAACAACAAGAATTAGCGCAGTGATGTTTGCAAGAGATGCCTCAAAATTACTATTTGAACCCGAAGATGGAATGAAAGTATTAATTGAAGGTCGAATTGGTGTTTATGAAGCAAATGGGGCTTATCAAATATATATTACTAAAATGGAACCTGATGGAATAGGGAACTTATATTTAGAATATGAAAAATTAAAAAAAGAATTAGCTAAAGAAGGATTGTTTGATCCTAAGTTTAAAAAAGATATTCCTAAATATCCTAAGAGAATAGGAGTTATAACAGCGAGTACTGGAGCAGCAATTAAAGATATTTTAAGTACGATAAAAAGAAGATATCCAATAGTAGAAACTATCTTATTTCCATCACTTGTCCAGGGAGATGGCGCTAAAGAAGATATTGTTAGACAACTTAAAAAAGCACAAGACTATGAAATAGATGTCCTAATTGTTGGACGAGGCGGTGGAGCCATTGAAGACTTATGGGCATTTAATGAAGAAATTGTTGCTAGAGCAATCTTTGAATCAAAAATACCGATAATCAGTGCAGTAGGTCATGAAGTTGATTTTACAATCGCTGATTTTGTAGCAGATCTTCGAGCACCAACTCCTACTGGAGCAGCTGAAATGGCAGTTCCTAGTTTATTTGAAATAAGTAGTCTGCTTGATCAATATAAAATAAGATTAATAGAAAATACAAACAATAAATTACGAACAAATAGACAAAGCTTAGAAAATTTAATCCAAAATCAAGTATTACAAAGTCCAATGAAGTTATATGAAATTAAAGAGCAAAAATTAGATGGATATATAGATTCACTAAATATTAATTTAAAACATTTATTAAATAATTATCAAAGAAAACTTGAATATATTAATCAAAGTTATGTATTAAATAATCCTGATGAATTATTTAATAAACCTAGACAAAAGTATGATTTAATTATCAATAAGCTACAATTGTTAAATCCTTTAAACATCTTAGGAAAAGGTTATTCAGTTGTTAAAAAGGATAATGAAGTAATAAAAGATATTAAAGATGTAGAATTAAAAGATAAATTAAATATTAATCTTTCAATAGGAAGTTTGGAAGTAATAGTAGAAAGGAAAGAAGATGGAAGCAAAAGATAAAACATTTGAAGAAATGTTAAACGAATTAGAACAAATTGTCAAAGACTTAGAAACTGGAGATGTCGACTTAGATAATGCAATTAAGAAGTATACTGAAGGTATGAAGTTAGCAAAATCATGCAATGAAAAATTAAGTAATGCGACTGCTCAAGTTAATAAAATATTGACAGATAATGGAAAATTAGAAGACTTTAATATAGAAGAATAAGGCATAAATTGCCTTATTTTTATTTGTTATTTGGTACATAATAACTATATGGATGTGATAATAAATGAAAAAAATATTATTGTTTTTTATGGTAATTTTATTACCTTTAAATGTCTATGCCTATTCGGATAAAGTAATTCCTGGAGGAGAAAACATTGGTATTGAAATCCAAACACAAGGAATTGTAATAATTGGTTTTTATAAAGTAAATGGAAATTTTAATAGAGGAAAACCTAATTTAAAAGTAGGAGATATAATAGTTAAAGTAAATGAAAATAAAGTTGATAATATAAATCAATTAGTTTCAACTATTGATGAAGAAGTACTAGATAATAAAGTAAGTCTTACATATTTAAGGAATAAAGAAGAATATCAAACTGACTTGGAATTAATAGAAAATGATGGAATATATAAAACTGGTTTATATGTTAAAGATAGTTTAACTGGTATAGGGACAATTACTTATATTGATCCAGAATCGTTAATTTATGGAGCTCTAGGTCATGAAATAATTGAGAGTAATTCTAATAGTAAAGTGGAAGTTAAAACTGGGAATATCTTTAAAAGTAAAATAACTAATATTGAAAAAAGTAGTTATGGAAACCCAGGTGGAAAAAAAGCCCAATTTTTTTATAATAGTAAATATGGAACAGTTTTAAAAAACACCTCTTATGGAATATATGGGATTTATGAAGCTAAATTACCAAAAAAAGAACTAATTTCTATTGCTAAACCTGATGAAATAAAAAAAGGAAAAGCAGTAATATATACAGTTTTAAAAGAGGAACTTATATCAAAACATGAAATTAATATTACTAAAATTGATACTAAGAATTCGATTAAAAATATTTATTTTGAAATAAATGATAATTCTTTATTAGAAAAAACAGGAGGTGTAGTCCAAGGGATGAGTGGAAGTCCAATAATTCAAGATGGCAAATTAATAGGAGCTGTAACTCATGTAATTGTAGAAAAACCTGAAGCTGGATACGGAATCTTTATAACTACCATGTTAGAAGAAGGCGAGAACAATTAAAAAAATCACTTAAGTGATTTTTTTAGATTGATCTCATACTGTCAATGTTTTTAAATGGATTTTTTAAATCAATGTGGTCGATAAATAAAATTCCATCCAAATGATCTAATTCATGTTGGAAAGCTATTGCAACTTCTTCTCTAACTCTAAGTGTATATAGTTTACCATCTTCATCATATGCTTCGATAGTAATGCGAGCTGCCCTTGGAACGATTCCAGGAATATCTCGTTCTACACTTAAACAACCTTCTCCTTCTTCAACATAAATTAATTCTTCGCTTTTACTTTTAATTTTAGGATTTATTACTACATAATCTTTAAACTTACCTTTTTCGTATTCATGACAAATAACAAATATACGCTTAGGAATACCTAATTGAATAAATGCTAAGCCCATTCCTGCTCTTAAATTATATTTTTCATTTTCTTCTTC
>CAYUEQ010000043.1:0-8119 GCA_964443805.1 uncultured Muribaculaceae bacterium | reverse complement strand
TTATGCAATATTTGAAATTGGTAGCATAATATTTTACATGAGGTGAAGAATATGGATGGAAATTATTATCAAAACCCTGATTTTAATCATACAATTAACGAAGTAGCAGCAACAGAAAATCAAAATGTTAATGCTTATCAACAAAATGAATACAATTATTTAGAAAATATTTTAAATAAAAATATCGGTAAATTAGTTAAAGTATATAGCACATATCCTGGAACAAATGAAAATAGTGAAAAAGTATTTTCAGGAATAATTGAAAGTGTTGGTCAAGGGCATTTAGTATTAAGAGATCCTAGTAATGGAAAATGGTATTTAATATTACTTTATTATCTTAATTATATTGAATTTGAAGAAGCAATTTCTTGATATTAAACTATCTACATGCTACAATTTAAATATAATAGTAGGTGGTTAAATGCTAGCATTTTATATAATTTTAATTGGAATTATTATTATTGGAATTATTAGTATATTTTATTTATCAAACTCTTCTTTAATAAAAAATAAATTGTTTAGAATAAAAGAAGCAGAGAACTTAATAGCTGAAACCTTAGAAAAAAAATTAAAATTTTTATCTAAGGCTAATAAAATAATTAAGGAGAAAACCGACTTAAAGATAGATATGTTTGATGAAATAGAAAAGCTAAAAATAAATAATAGTAGTTATGTTCAGGTTGATCGAAAATTAACTTCTTTTCATAATACTATCTTACAAATAAAAAACGATTATTCATCACTTGATGATAACCGTAGTTTAAAAAACATACTAAAAGATATAAAGTCTGAAAACGAAAAATTAGAAGCTGCTAAGAAATTTTATAATAAGTATGTGTTAATATTACGTGAGTTAAGAAAAAATCTTTTTCGTAAATTAGTATTTAAATCAATGAAATTAAATGATTATCAATTATATAGTATTAAAATTACTAATAGAGAAGTAACTGGTATAGATTATTTATAGTTTCCATTCTATTTCTTTAATATTATTTTTACTTAAGAAGTTATTTGTTTTTGAAAATGGTTTGCTATTAAAAAATCCATTATATGCAGAAAATGGCGATGGATGAGTAGACTCAATAATCAAATGTTTAGAGCTTGTAATAAAGCTTTTTTTACTTTTTGCAAAGTTCCCCCATAATATAAATACTAAAGGTTTAGAAGAGGCATTTAACACTTTTATTATATAGTCTGTTAAAAGTTCCCATCCAACATTTTTATGGCTAGCTGGATTGTTTTTTTCAACTGTTAAGACTGAGTTAAGAAGGAGTACTCCTTCTTCAGCCCACTTTGTTAAATCTCCATGTACAGGAATATTAATATTTAAATCATTATATAGTTCTTTGAAAATATTTCTTAACGAGGGAGGAATTTTAACGTCTTTTTGTACTGAAAAAGATAAACCATGTGCTTGATTTTCACCATGGTACGGATCTTGTCCAACAATAATAACTTTAACTTTTTCATAGTCAGTTAACTTTAAAGCATTAAAAATATTTTTTTTAGCTGGATAAATGGTTTTAGTTTTATATTCATTTTCAATAAAAGAACAAGTTTGTTTAAACTCGTTACTTTCAAATATAGGTTTTAATTTTTCATCCCAACTATTTCCTATCATATTAATTCCTTTATAAAATAATTTCTTTTGTTTTTTCTTTTTGTCTAGCACACATATAATTATTAAATTTGATTTCATGTTCAACTAAGGTTGATTTTAATGTTTCTAATGCTGCTTCTTCTGAATTGTTATCTGCGCTTAAATGTGCCAAAATAACATTTTTAGTTTTTGGACCAATTAGTTTAGCAAGATAAAAAGATGCCATTTCATTTGATAAGTGTCCATAATCACTTAGTATTCTATTTTGTAACCAAACTGGGTATTTTCCATTTCTCAATATCTCTGGATCATGGTTACTTTCTATTATATATACATCTTTATTTTTTAATTTATTAAAATATTTTCCATTTATATAACCTGTATCCGTTACATAGACGATTGAAGATTTATTATCACTGATAATAAATCCTCTAGCATCTGGTGCATCATGTGAAGTATTAAAAAAATTTATTTTTATACCATCAAATTTTAATTCTTCATCATAAATTAATACTTTTGTATAATCATGAAGAACTGGTAATTCGTTAAACATCTTTTGACTCACACATACCGTAGGTTTATAATTTTTGATAAATCTTTTTAATGCGCTGGTGTGATCACTATGGGTATGAGTTAATAAAATATAATCAATATCTTCTGGTAATATTTCTAACTCACGGAGTCTGTCTTTGATATAAGTGATGTTCATACCTATATCAATTAATAATTTAGTTTGTTTATTTCCAATATAGGTAACATTTCCTTTTGAACCGCTTGCAAGTACTGATAATTTCATTATCTATATAGTGTCAACGGATTTATAGCTCTACCACCAGTTAAATGATAGCCTCCAATATAAACACCATAATGAAGATGTGTTCCTGTTGCTCTTCCTGTTCTACCCATTCCACCAAGAGTTGTTCCTCTTGCAACTGCTTGACCAGTTCTAACATAAAGACTATTTAAGTGAGCATAGACAGTGTAATAACCATTATTATGATTAATAACAACTGTTCTTCCCCCACCAGTACTATCCCATCCTGCAAATTCTATAGTACCATTGTTAGCTGCGAAGATTGGTGATCCTTGACCTGTACCAGTTATATCTATAGCTTCATGCATTTTACCCCAGCGCCATCCGTATGGACTTGAAATTATATATGGTCTGATAGTCGGCCATCCCCAATTAGCAGTATCACCATAAATATTGCTCGTATTAGATTGATAGTTTTGACGACGTCCTCCTCTGACAATAATTTCAGAAACTGCTGGTCTAATTTCCTCATCACTAATATTTATAACTTCATGCATTTCTCCATTAACAGTTTTTAATTTTAGCGTTGCTCTACTTACTCCTGTTTGTCCTTCTTGTTTTTTTAATGTATATCCTACATGTTTAGTGTAATCATATTCTATTTCTTTATCGTAGTCGATTTCTAAATCTTCAACAACGTGACTTTCAACAATTAATGATATTAATGGATTAATAAGTCCAATATTAACAACTTGACCAGCAGATAAAAGATTATTCTCACTAGTAAAGTTTGGATTAGCAATTAAAAACTCCTCTGTGTTAAGTTGGTTATTAAATGCCACATCAACAATTGTTTCTCCTTCTTTAACTTCGTAGACATCTTGTTTTTCATTTGAACCATATAATAAATATTGACTTAAAGTAGAAACGTCAGTAAATATTTTTTCTTTAATACTTATGTTTTCGTTTTTCACTTTAATGGTTTCATCAAAATACAATGTTTCTATTATTGAACCAACATCTTTTATTTCTAATTGATTGTCGTTCATAAATAATTCAAATTCGTTAGCACCAACAAATACAGTGACAAACTCTTTTATTGCATCAATAAAAATTTGTTCATCTAATACATAAATAACTTCGTTTTCTTCATCTTCTTTATATATTGTTATTTTATATCCATTAATTGTAAAAGCTTGTTCTTCTTGAATTTTTTCATATATATCTGTTGTTTTAGAAATATTATCACCATAAGTTACATGAAGTACAACTTCTAATCCATTTGGTGGATAGACATTATCTACATCAT
This sequence comes from uncultured Muribaculaceae bacterium, assembly GCA_964443805.1. Classification (GTDB taxonomy): domain Bacteria; phylum Bacillota_I; class Bacilli_A; order RF39; family UBA660; genus CAYUEQ01. Next base: position 4,456 of record CAYUEQ010000043.1, on the reverse strand, counting down.
ACTTTTCTTTAATTTCTTTTTGTTCATTGTTAATCAAATGATACAATTCTTGATCATTTTCTATATATCCCAAATTATTTCCATTAAGATATACTTGATAAACTGATATAGGTTCAGTTAATTCTTTTGGTTCAAAAATCATTACAACTCCCATAACAGCTATGAAAACAATTAATACTATACTAAATATTATATTTCTAGTTGACATATTTAATCATCCTAACTTTCACTATTATAGTCCTTAGCAAGTGGGACAAAGTTACTATAATTTTTTTCAAACAATAAACCAATAGAGCCAGTTCCTCCACTACGATGTTTTGCAATTAACAATTCAGTTGGAGCATTTACTACACTATTGTCTTTATAATAATCTTCACGATATAAAAATGCTACTATATCTGCATCTTGTTCAATTGATCCAGATTCACGTAAATCACTTAAGTTCGGCTTTTTATTTTCTCGATGTTCTAAGTTACGAGATAATTGAGCTACAGCGATAACAGGTACTTTTAACTCCATTGCCATCGTTTTTAGACCTCGAGATATTTCAGTAACTTCTTGTACCCTATTTCCGGCATATCGTGCTGAACCTTGGATTAATTGTAAGTAGTCAATTAAGACTAGGCCTAATCCTTTTTCTTGAGTAGATAATTTTCTACATTTAGCTTTAATTTCAGAAATTGTCATACCAGATGTATCTTCTATATATAATTTAGCATCAGCAAGTTGACTCATCGCTTCATTGACCTTTTTCCAATCATTATGTTCTAATCTTCCTGTTTTTAATTTATAACCATCAACGTTTCCAATTGAACTAATCATTCTCATTACTAATTGTTCAGCGCTCATCTCCATGTTAAAAACTGCTACACTTTTTCCACTATTCATTGCTGCATGAGTTGCAACATTTAAAGTAAATGCAGTTTTCCCAACTCCAGGTCTTGCAGCAACTATAATTAATTCGTTTTCATGAAAACCGCTAGTTATTCGATCTAAATCTGGAAAGCCTGTCGATATTCCAGTAATATCACTTTTATTTTTAGCAAGTCGTTCTAAAACGTCTTGAGTTTTTCTAATGATTTCACTAATTGGAACAAAATCAGATGTTCTTCGATTATGAATAACTTGCATCAATTTTTTACTCGCATTATCTAGTAAATCATTTAAGTCATCTTCAGTGTCATATGTTTCAGTAACTATTTCTGTTGCAGCATCTATTAAAAATCTTCTGATCGCCTTATCTCTAACAATATCTATGTAGTAATCAATATTTGCAGCAGTTGCCACAGAGGAAATAATTTCTGTTAGATATTCAATTCCTCCAACTGTTTCAAGCTCATTTTTGTTTTGTAAATAATCACTAATAGTAGTTATATCCAACGGAATTGCTTTTTCTCTTAAATCTTTAATCGCATTGAAAATCTTTTGATGCGGTAAGTGATAAAACATTTCAACACTTAATTCATCGCATATTTTATCAATAATATCCTCTTTTAAAAATGCTGTTCCTAAAACAGACATTTCTGCGTCTAAATTTTGTGGCATCTTTCTGTTTGCCATAAACTCACCTACTCTTTTATTACTTCAATATTCAGTTTAGCTGTTACTTTTTTGTGTAAATTTATTTTTACTATCCAAGTTCCCAAACTATTTATTTGTTCTTCAATTATAATTTCTTTTTTATTTAAATCATATCCTAATTCTGTTAACTTAGTTTTTATTTGTTTGGTTGAGATAGAGCCAAATAACTTATCTTCAACGCCTGTTTTAACTTTAAATTTTAATTTCTCTTTTTCTAACTTCTTTTTCAATAAATTCATTTCATCAATTAATTGTTTTTCTTTTTTATCTCTTTTAGAAATTTCTTTTTCTAATATCTCAGCACTAGTTTTAGTATATGGTACTGCTAATCCATTTTTAATTAAAAAATTATTTGCATAACCATCACTAACATTAATTATATCATCTTTTTTACCTTGTTTTTTTACATCTTTTAACAAAATCACTTTCATTTTAGCTCTCCTTTAATTACTTTTTTAACATCTTCTAAAGTTTTTAAATCATCAGTTATTTCTATTTGAGAGGCAGCATGTGTCTTATGACCACCACCACCTAATTTTTTCATTATTTTAGAAATATTTGTACTATGACTTCGAGCACTAACACCAATTACATTTTTTTTAATATAACCTATTGTAAATGCTTCTTCAATTTTATCAAACATTAAGAGTGTATCACTTATTTTTGCTAAATCAGGTATTTCATATATCACATCTTCTTCACAAAGTACAAATGCATATTTTTTTTTGTAAAATTCTGTTTTAAAAATAATTTTTTGAATTTTTGTAAAAGATTTTATATTTGTTTTATGAAAATCTTGAATCACTTTATTATTAGCACCATTTTTTAATAAGTATGATGCCGTATCCAATGTCTTGTGAGTTGTTTTAACAGTAAAATTATTACTATCAACCATAATACCATCATATAACACAGTGGCTACATGTTTATTAATTTTCAATCTTTTCCTTTTAAATAATTTGGTTACTATTTCACATGTTGATGATATTTTTGAATCAATAAAGTAATTATCAGTTAAAGGTTTACCAAATAGATGGTGATCAACTATAATTATATTGTTAAATTTTCCTACTGATCTAGGTGCTTGTACTCTTTTTTCGCTATATGTATCAACAATTACTAATAAACTGTTTTCATTTAATTTATCTTCAAAATCTTTAAACTTACCTATATTAATATTAATATTTTCTTTTATATACTTTAAAGCTTTACCTATACTATCTTCAAATTTAGTATCATGAATAATAATATAGCTCTTCTTTCTTATTTTATCACAATAATGTTTCATACCAACGGATGATCCAATAGCGTCCATATCAAGATTTTTATGACCCATTATAAATATATTACTAGCTTTTTTTAGCTTTCTATTTAGTTTTTCATAATTAATCAAAAAAATCACCTTCTTGCTTGTTTATTATAACAAATATGCCATAAAAAAGATACCTTCAAAAATAAATGTACAAATATAATATATTAAGAGTTTAAATTATAGCAATTTAAAAAATTCTTTGAATTACTCCAAAGAATTTGATTTTTATTATTACTACAAATGGATTTACTAACCCTTTGTGATTACTCAATTAACAAAACCACTCTAAATCCGACGTCGTTGTATGGATAACCTGTTGCACGATCAAACGCAAAAGATCCTGCACCATTACTACCGTGTGTTGCTCCTCCACGAAGATACCAAACATAAGCAGCATCCGGAAAACGTGAATAATCTGAATACCATCCACCAGCTTCTGAGGTTCCAAATATTTTTAATGTCTCTTTAGTCGCATCTCCTAAATGACCTCTTCCGTGCGTTAAGTTATTATTATCATATTCGTAACTATCATAATATTTTAATTCTGGAATCACATCCCACGTTCCAGATGAAGGGCTAGAATAAAACTTTCCTAGTTCTGAACCTTCTTGTACTATTTGACCCATAATATACTCCCAAACACCGCCGCTCATATCATAAACACCATATATATTTCCTGTTGTGCTGGCTCCAGTTGCTTCTAAAGTAACTAACGGATATGCATGAGGACAACTCGTTAGATTTATTCCTGCGTTAGGAATCCCACCAGAACAACCAGTTAATGTTTTATAACCGTCTTCTTCTACTGTTCGATAATTATTTAAATATAATTGTTTATTCTCTCCGCTATAATTATCATTACCATATTTTCCGTATTTACTATGAGAGAGATAAGCCACTGCTCCCCATTCCATATTTTTCATCATATGAGAATCAGTATTTTCATAACTATTTAATCCATACATATTATTTGTTTCTATTTGCTTTGTTACACTAAACATCGTTGCTACATGTAAAAATTTCCACATATCCTTATTTGGTTTTACTCTTGGCGTTATTGATTTAACATTACAATTATCTATATTAGGTGTGGTGTAACAGTTTGTAGCTGAATCAACACTAGTTGTAAATTTTCCTATCCAGATTCCATTTAACTCTGTTTCTCCAAAAGTAAATGCTGGATGAGTCAACCACTGCCTATTTTGTGAACCTCTTGATTTAGTTATTATATTTTTTTCAAATCTAACTTTTATTTCTTGTTCTTCGCAATTATCATTTAAACAATTTTCGTTATTATTTGTATTCCAAAGTTGATATCTATATCTTGGAACATAGGTGTAATATGCTAATACGTCTTCTTCGTTAATTAGTGTGCCTTGATTTGATGTTTTATAACTTTCTCTTGAATCTTCTGTTACAAGTACTGCATTGGCCCACTTTTGGATTTCATAATCATACCAATTATTATTTAGGTTAGTTTTTTCTGCTTTAATTAAATTTGAACCATTCCATGATACTGGTATCATATTATCTACTATATCTACTGTTATATCTAACGGTGTT
>CAYUEQ010000042.1:0-8390 GCA_964443805.1 uncultured Muribaculaceae bacterium | reverse complement strand
GTAGATACAAGTAGAAAACAAAAAACAGAAGTTGAAGATAAAGTGGATACTCCTATAAATGATGAAGAAGTAAAAGAAAAACCTAAGACGTTAGAGCCAATTGAAAAAGAAGATGAAGAGGAAGAAGAAACTCCAGAAGATAAAGAAAGTGAAACATTTTTACCTCCAGAAGTAACACCTGAAGGAACAAATAATGATAATTAAAAAAATACATCTGTTTTAATATAAAAATATTGAAGATAAAACAGATTAGTATTTATGAATCAAACAGAAAAAAAAATAAAATAGTTTTGTTTTTTTAAAAAAAAATTAAGTTTGATATAATCTATTTAATGACTTATTTAAAGAAAGAAAAAAGGTAACTAATATTGTTTAGTAACCTTTTTTAAATATTTGTCGAAAATAAATTTTTATGATATGATTTTACTAGTTCTAAAGGTGCTCAAGGCATTATGCCAAAGCTCCATGTATGGCTAATTTATTAGCGAGAAGATTATATCTTCGCAATACTTTTTGACGGCAGTAGTTTTCTAACCAATACATACTATATTATTATAATTAATAATGATGTAAGTTATACTGTTTATTGAAAAAGTATAATCAAGCTCTATATCAATTAAGTATGGGGCAGGAAATTGTTAATTATATATTAAGTGTCTAGCATAGTATCTCCTGTGATTTGGAATATGGGGCGCACTAGGTTTTATCCGCGGAATAAAGCTAAAGTGTCCAAAATTACAAAGAAGGAGGTATATCATAATGGTATCCAAATTAAAAGAATTTATACACGATTATAAATATCTGATAACTTTATCTTTAGGACTGACACTTAATGCTAGTATCGGTTTTGATTTTTCACTAGACTTTAATGTAAAATTAAACGTTAAAATCTTAGTATTTGTTTGTTTCGGGTACCAAGTATTCAAACAAATTACTAAGAGAATAAAAAAACATACTAAATAATTAACAATTATTTTTGTAAGTATATTATCAAATTGATATTTTTACAAAAGTAATTGTTTTGTGAGGTAATGATATGAAATATGAGAAATGTAGACTTTATAATGTCAAAAGAAAAAGGGATTTAAAGACCTTGCTAAATTATAATGTCAAAAATTTTAATAGTTACAATGTAAAATACAGACCATTTATAGATAAAAAAAATAGAAAAAAAAGGTTGATAGAAAACCCAAATGTTGATATCAAATTAATTCAAAGAAAAATAAAAAACTATCTTTGTGAATTAGATTATCAGGATAATGTGTTTTCTGGTGTACCTGGAAAATCATATATTGATAATGCTCTATATCATATAAATTCTAAATATTTTTTAAAAATAGATATGTCAAAATTTTTTCCAAATACTCATAGAGAAATGATTTATAACTTTTATAAACAAAAGTTAAAAGTTAATTCTGATATTGCTAAAATATTAACAGACTTATCTACTGTTTCATTAAAGCAAATAACAACTAATGAAATTAATGATTTTATTACAGATATGAATATAAAATCATTAAACCATTTACCTACAGGCTCACCTATAAGTAGCATAATGTCATATTTAGCAAATATAGATATGTTTGAAGAAATAGAACTTCTTGCTAAAAATAATAATTGTATAATATCAATATATGTTGATGATATTACAATATCAAGTGATATTCCTATACCAAAGTTTTTAATATCACAAATAAATAGTGTAGTAATAAGACATTGCCATATCATAAATATGAGTAAAACAAAAAGTTATTATACGAACGACTTTAAGAAAATAACTGGATGTATAATATCAAAAAACAAAAAATTAGTTATACCCAATAAAATTAAATACAAGATAGCAAAAAAATTAAAACAAGAAGACTATAATGAAAAAGAATTACAAAGTTTATTAGGATTAATATTTACTGCTCAAATATTTGACGAAAGTAAATATAAATGTATACAAAAAAAAATTAAAGATAAACTTAAAAATAATAAAATTAGGTCAATAAATAAAAAAGTTCTAAGTAATAACTTCTAAAATCAAATAATTGGTATCCTCACACGGGCTTGAACCGTGGACCCACTGATTAAGAGTGTTTACAAGCAAATATTACTACTTATTATTTTACTATAATTGTTTATAATCTTCTTGTCTTAACTTACTCTTCATAATCATGCCTCCTTGTACAACTCTACTATCGTCCATCACACAGAATGGTTCTTCTGTCTGTATAAGAATGTGATTTAGTCTTCATCGCTGAAATTAAGTGGATAACCACAATGAAGACAATCATCTTTTTGCATATCATATTTGCTAAGCGCATTACAACAATAAGGGCAGTCCATAACATATGTGCTTTCATTATGAAGATGTTTTCTATAACCTTCTAATTTATTGATTCGCTTTTGCTCCTGTTCCGCTAATTGTCTTTTAGCTTGACCCATACAAGCGTTCCTCCTTTCATTTTAAAATATATATATTATATCTTATCACATCATATATTATTAAAACAAATATAATAGTTTGATAATCATCAATCATTAGTAAACATTTAAGACAAGTTATTGCTCAACTATAGACTTAATTTTTTTTTACATAAATCATAAATGAATAAGAAAGTTACCAATATATTTAATAAAAAAGAAATATCTGAAATTTGATGTTTCTTTATTTTACGTTATCGTTACTATCATCTTCAAAATAATTCACTATATAAGTTTCTAAGATTTCTTTAATTAACTCGCATTTTTTTCTATCATCATCAACTAGTTTTGGGTCTACTGTAATTGTTTCCTTATTTTTTATTTTATCAAGTATTTCTAAAAGTTTTTTATCTGTAAAGTCGCTACCATCTTCATTAAATTCTCCGTAGTTGGGAATGACAATTTTATTATTGTCAATTGTGATTATCATTTAATTCAACTCCTTTCAAAAAGTATTTCTCACTTCTTGTCTTAAATGCTTTTTCGGTTCCTTCCAAATTATCCAAAATAAATTCTTTCATATTATAATTTTCAAATATTTTTTTTGAATACTCAATAGCACCATACTCATAAGATATCTTATTATTAATATTTTTACAACAAATTACATTTTCACTATCAGAATTAACTACAATATTAGCATTATGAGTAACCAAAAATATTTGTCTTGTGGTTTTTAAGGTTTTAAGTCTCGAGACAATTTCATTATAGATAAACTTACTATCTAAATTATCTTCTGGTTGGTCTATAATCAATATTTTATTTTCTTGATTTTCTAAAATTACTGTTATTAGTATGGATGCTCTATTACCTGGAGAGGTGTTGTTGATGTCTATACCTTTAGAATCAACAATGGTTTTATATGGTTTAGGTATCTCTTTTAATATTTCTTGAACTATAGAATCCACAGTATTACTATTTTTAAATAAACTTTCAGTTTTTAGTTTTTTCAAGAATACTTTTTTTACTAAATCTATCCAACCGTCCTTTATATCATCGGCATAGAAACATTTTTCTACAATATGTTTTGGGTCAGCATCTTTAGTTAAAAAATTAACATCATAATCTATGGAACAAATAAAAGTAAATTCTTGCACTAATTTAGTTTTTTCATATTTTTCTTCATTATTCACTTTAAATTTTCTATTCTTAAACAATGTTGAAGAATTTTCGATTTTTTTTAATTTAGCTCTAATTTTAGCAATCGAACCAACATTTTTTAGAAAACTTTTATGAGAATCGTAGAATTTTTCATCCACTTCAAATGGTTTGTATTGAGTTATATTAAGTAATTTAATCGCTTTTATACTCTTCAATTTTTTTTCTACATTTTCTAATTTTTCTTCAAATTCTTCTATCAATTTTTTTAATATAAGCGAAGTTTCATTACTTATAAATTCATATTTATCATTTTCAATTATAGTGTTTAGTGAATCAATGGAAGTCTTTAAATAAATTTCTTTTTCTTCATAATTGGTTAAAATATTTTCGAATTTCTTTGTTTCAATAACTTTTAAATAAAACTTTGACATATCATCGGTATTTTTACCCAAATTTATATAGCTTTTTAAATAAACATTGGGAAGTTTAAATGAATCAATGGAAATTTTTAATTGCTCCAGTTTGTTTAAAAAATCTGTCTCTTGTGATATCTCAGTTTCAAACGAATCTTTAATAATCTTTTGCTGTATTGTCAAATCATCGAATGTCTTAGAAATATAGGTATCCTTAAAAAAATCTGTTTTATTTTTTGATTTATCAAATTCTTCCATTAATCTATTTTGGTCAAAAACTTCTATTTGAACAGAGCTATTGTCTTTAAAAATTTTATCGTCAAATGTTTTAATTTTAACTCTTAGATTTGATATATAGTTTTCATATTTACTCTCATCATAGGCATTTGATAAAGCATATTTTAATATGTTAATTAACAAACTTTTACCACTTGTTCGAGCTCCTATAATCGAATTTAATTCTCTACCAAAATATATATCAGTATTATTGAATCCAGTTCCTTCTATTCTTAAAGCTTCAATTTTAGTGATATCGTTAGTTGAATTTATATAATCTGGTAATGAATTACTATCACTGTTATATATTCTGGAATATTCTGTAATAACCATTTTTAAACCTTCAAAAGATGGAATCGCTTTATAAAAAGTGATTTTAGGTGGGGTAGGATTATTTTCGCACATTGGATAATTACTTATATCGTGATTATCACTTCCTACTATAAATAGAGAGTCTTTTCTGTCGCCAGTTAATTCTTGAACTTTATTTTCTAAATAGACCTTATTTTTAATTTTGTTACCAGGATTATTTTCACATACATCAATGTAACCTCCTACATATAATTTTAAAAATTCCTCGTAATTATCATCTTTTGGACTGTTTGATGATTTGCCTAAATGTATACTAACTATATAATTAAATTTACAAAAAGCTTCGGTTATTTGTTCTATACTTGCATCTTTTGGATTGTTTTTTGTAAAACCTGACTTAGAGTTTAAATCTTCAATCGCTTTTTCAATTTTATTTAAATCTTCCTTATCATCAAATATAAGTATAAAATGGATTGAATCCTCTTGTTCATTGGGAAAACTCACGTTTAATTCTACTCCAGGCAATAATGTAAGAAATTTATTTTCTTTTCTATTTCTTTCTTCAATTTCCGTTATTAAAAGTTTAAATTGATTCGAATCAAATACATTGTGGTCAGTGATAACGCCAAGCTTAATATCGTTAGCATACATTTTAGTTACAAATTCTGATGGGGAAAACAAATTAGGATTTTTATAATCATTTTGTACCATATTATTTGTCACTGGGGTATGTATGTGTAAATCCCATTTATTCCAAATAGATATTTTTTTCAAAACATTATTAATATCATTTTTATCATTATTCATTTAAAAACCTCCTATTATAAAAAACAGCATTAAAATAAGATTTAATACTGCTCAATCTGTCTTAATTATATCATCAATTTCCAAAAACTGCTATATTTCGATACAAAAAAAAGATAATTTATTATAAATCATCTCTTAAATATCAACTTGGTGTCCCCGCACGGGCTTGAACCGTGGACCCACTGATTAAGAGTCAGTTGCTCTACCGACTGAGCTACGGAGACATGTATGTATAAACCAGTTGTTAGAGTATTATACTCCAACAACTAATTTATTAAAAGCTTTATTTTTATTAATTAATCTTTATTACTTAACATCTTTTTTTTCAATTATGTATAACATTTCATTTTGTTTAACTACTATAACAGTTCCATCTTTATCATAACCTAAATCTTTCTTATAAGACCATTCTAGATCTATTTCAAAAGCTGGATATGTTTTATCGTTGTAATCATACTCAATTTCTTCTGTATTGGTTATATCGATATCAGTCACTTCTGGTAATGTTTGTGTTCTCTTATCGTTTGTATTGTCCTCTAAATATCTATAAAGAGTATCTCTAACATTTAATGAGTAATTATCAATTACTTCTGGATGAATAAAATCTACACTACCAACATCATATTTATTTATTTTATTATCTATAGTATATAAATCAATTATAAATAATTGTGATATAAGTTGAGCATATTCACTAAAGTCTACTTCATCTTTTTCTAAACATGATTTTAATAACATGAATATGTCTTGATATAAGATACCATCTCTATCTTCTAATTTATAATCATATCCTTCAATGCTATCTAATACTTTTATTGTTTTTACTTTATCTTCTTTTTTTGGTTTTAAAACTAGATAACTTGTTAAAGTTACTGCGAGCAAAACTAAAGTTATACTTATAATAATTATTATTTTTTGTTTCTTTTTCATTAATTTATAACTCCTTCTAATATTTCTCTTTCTTTTCTAATTAAATCATGAACAATAATGTCATTAGATATTTTTAATCTTTTATCTGTATATTCTTTTATGTTTGTTATATAGTTTTTATCTATTGGTTCAGTTGTAAATGGAATATATTCTTCTTTAGAATTATTATAGTAAACTTTACTAGTTAGAAAGTTTCCATTTGGGAATACAACTATATTATCATTTTTAACATTAAATATATCATTTCCTAAACTATATCTATTTCTTATATCTATCATATTACCTATAGTAGGCATTATATCTATCATACCCATAGGATAGCTAAATTCACCCTTTATAGAAGAGTTCTTAGTCCATAGGACTAAAGGTACACTTCTGTTAAGTTCATGAGCATAGTAGTCGTAATTAACGTAGTCTATATCATCTTTATGTTTTGATGTCTTTGTCTGTGGATCATAGTTATAAAAATGTCTATATTCAGAACGAGATAGCTTCGCATCATGATCTCCATAGAATACAAATAGTGTTTTATCAAACTTATCAGAATTTTTAATCATCTCTATAAATTCTCCTAATGCCTCATCTGCATAGTGAGAACTTTTAATATATTCTCCTAATTTAGTATCTTCTAAATATGGATTTATAATCGGTTCTTCTAATGGCATTCCTAATTCATCTGAAGTTATTGTATAAGTTAAATCATAGTCTGTTAATTCAGCACCTTTATAAAATGGTGAATGATTTGATAATGTAATAATAGTTCCCATATATGAATCATGTTCTTCTTCTATTTTTTCTAGTTTAGGAACTAACTGTCTAAAATAAGACTTATCAGTTATTCCTAAATTAACTACTTCATCTAATTCAAATTCTGGTTCAAAGTACATATCTTGGTAACCTAAGTTATAATGCATATTATTTCTATTCCACATATTTGCTTTATTACCATGAGTACTAAATGTATAGTATCCTTTGTCTGTTAATAAAGAAGGAATAGATACGTATTCACGATCACTATAAGTAACAAAGACTGTTCCTGATTGAGCAGGCATTAGGGATGTTAATAAAGTGAATTCAGTGTCTGAACTGGTACCTATACTTATTTGAGAATGGAAGTTATTAAAAAACACCCCATTATCTATAATATTATTTAGATTAGGCATTACTTCTTTTTCATTAAAACTTAAATCAAGTAAAAAGGTTTGAATACTTTCCATATGAACAAAAATAATATTATAGCCTTTAAATTTATTTGTATATTTATTGTTTTTTATTATTTCTTGATCTTTTTCTTCAAAGAATACTCTGTATTCTTCTGCAGCTTCTTCATAACCAAATAAAGAATTAAATCTAGGAGTTACTGTTTGGACTAAATCATTTAATTGATACATAATAATACCAAAACGTTCTACTAAATAATATCTATCCCACTGTTTAGTCAAACGACTATAGTCTTGAGGTTTCATTGTAACTAGTGTTATAGCAACTAAAACAGATGCTACTAATATAGTTGATACAAACATTCTCTTTCCTTTTTCTACCTTTTCAAGTAGATTATAATAATTCCATTTACTTAAACTATAATTTAAATAATAAAGTAAAAATGGTGCCAACAGATAAATAAATTGAATGGTTTCCAATTTCTCTGCTACTGATCCACCAACTGTATTTAATTGACCAACTGTTTCTAATAAACCAAAAGATGTAAATGATTGATAAAAAACAAAATAAACTGAATTAATTATATTTAATAATGCTATTACAATAGACCAACTAAAAAAATAATAAAATTGATTCTTCCCTTTAATTAAATAACCAAACGATCCTATTATAAGAATCATAGCTAAATCAACTATAAAAGGTTTTATATCAAATGGATTTCCAATAGTATATTCTCTTAAAAACATACAACTAATAAGAGAAGAAATTACAAAAAAAATAAATAATCTATTTGTACTTACAAAAGAAATCATTTGTTTAACGATATTTTGATATAATGTTTTAATTTTTATTTTCATTATAAATCCCTTCTTATTGTTATTATTATAACAAACTTTAATATAATAATAAAAGAAGTTTTTA
>CAYUEQ010000041.1:3593-8610 GCA_964443805.1 uncultured Muribaculaceae bacterium | reverse complement strand
TAATTGTTTCTTAACTTCGATCGAAGAGTTTTTACATATTCTTTAACTTCATCACTTATCCGATAAGAGTCTACTATTTTTTGGATAGCCTTACCTAGAATATTATATTTAAGAGTAGAGTTTTCTATAAATGTTATTACCTCTTTAGGATTGAATACAGCTAAATCACAAATAAGCCACGCTTGTGCCATTTGAACATAGTATTCATCATCATCTTTCATTAGTGCTAAAATTTTTTTAGTGTTTTCAGTGTTTTTTTGTAAACCCGTTAAAAATAATACATATCCCCAACGTCTCATAAAAGGTTTTGGTGATAAAATATATTCTTTTGATTTTGTATATGCAAAGTTGAAGTCAATAGGTTTATTTATAAATTGAGTCAGTTGATCTACATGCCACCAGTCTTGTAAGTAATCGTTATTTTTTTCGATAAAAGAAAATTGTTTCTTAGTATCATTTAATAATTTTAAAGATACTTGAAAATAGGTACGGTGTAAAATTTGATGAGTCAATATATAGTCTTTAAGTTCACTTACATCAGTACCATTTTTAATAAGTTTTTTGTTATAGTTGTCGATATCTTTTGTTTTTATATTTGGAATTGATGAAAAATGATTGAGTATTTGTTCGTACAACATAGTTTCTCCTTCTTTTTAAAATAAGTTAATTAAGTAAATTATTAATAATGCAATTACACCTAAAACAATGATTATTAAAACATATGTTGGATTTAATTTAAATTTCTTTTTTTCTTGTTTTTTTAGCTTCGCTCTTTGTCCATATTCTACATCATACATTTTTATATTAGTTTCATTTTTTTGATCTGGTATTACTGTGTTACAAGCGGGACAGTTAGTTACTTGTGATGGGAGCTTGTATTTACATTTTGGACAAAAATAGGTAATCATTTCTTAACAGCTTTTTCTAGTACTTGATTTTTTTCAAGTAGATGACTTACTACTGGATAAATAAGCTCTAATCCACCATTTAGAACTAAGTAAAAACCTAGTATTAGGGTTTGTACTATTGTAGAATAATAAAGATTAACTGTTGTTAAAACACCTATTAAAACAAATAGTGTGAAGTCGATCATTTTTATATACCACATATTATTTTTACGATCCATTAAGTAATCTACTTTAACTAGTTTTACAATTCCAACTATAAAAACCCATCCAATAATTGTAAAAGCTAGTACCATAGCTGAATCCTGAAAATTAAATACTAACGCACTTGTTGCTGCAAGCACACAAGCGATAGCTGTTAATAAATTTTCGTAATCTCTATCCTTTGGAACCCTTGTTAAAAAGTATTGTAGAAGTTTAACAGCTGTATAAGTTGCCATTACTATAAACAGTATTGAGTTCATATCTTCAAATATTCCTTCTGGGAACATCAAGAGTACTATTCCTAACAATGTTATTACCCCAGCTGCTAGTGAGTCATACACTAATTTCTTTTTCATCTTTATTCATTCCTTTACTATTATAATAATAAAAAACATTGACCTAAATGTCAATGTTAATCAATTATATTTCAATTATCTTCTTACATCTAACGTGTAAATTAAATTTTAAAAAATCATTTACTAAGATACATACTTCATCTCTTCTTTTACCATTAGCTATACCGTGATCGGCATTATCCATTTTAATTAAGATATTGGTTTTTGATTTTACACTATTATGAACATATTCTGCACTACTCATTGGTGTTACTTTATCTTTTTTACCATGAATTGTTAAAATTGGTACATCAATATATTTTGGATCTTCATAACATTCTTTAATTAAATTAATAAAGTTAGTTACAGTTGATATAGGCATTAATATGAAATTAGATAATATTTTTACTTTTGGGTAATCTTTTATTATTTCTGGACCTTTTTGTAAACTTTTTAATAATTTTAAGTTATCTCCTTCAACTTCTAAATATCTAAAAGCTGGTGCTAGTAGAACTAATTTTTTTATTTGTTTATATTTTTTAGTTATATTAGTTGCCAGCACTCCTCCCATACTATGTCCAATTACATATATTTTTTTATAACCATTTGCAATTAACCATTCTATTTCTTCTTCACAACTTTTTATCCATTGTCCTTTAGTTGCTTTTACTTTTAATCGATCTTCATGTCCAGGCAATGTGAAAAGAAAGACATCTAGTCTTTTATTTAGTTGTAAATTTTTAAACAAATATTCAAGATCACTTGTTCCTCCACCAAATCCGTGGATTAATAATACTGCTTTTTTATTCATACTACCTCTTACCCCATTAATTTAATAATTTTTTCTATTTCTATTTCTTTTTCTAAGCGATTAAATAACGGTGTTCCAATTGATACAACTTTAATATCTTTTAAGTTTGTATAATTATATATACTATCCCATATTCTTAATTCTTCTTTTATCCCTAATTGATCTAAGATACTAGTTGATGTTTCTTCCATAAATGGACGAATAAAGATAGCTATTTTTCTTAAGTTTTCAATTAAGTGATACATAACAGTTTCTAACTCTTCAAATTTTTCTTCTTTAGCTAAAACCCAAGGTGTTGTTTCATCAATATATTTATTAGTTCTGCTTACTATTTTCCATACTTCTAAGATTGCATCTTTTAGTTTACATTCATCTATTAAATTTTCCGCATTATTGATTTTTTCTAATGTATAATTTTCAATCTCTTCTTCTAACTTATTAAGTTTATTTGAATAGCTTGTTATTTTACCATCAAAATATTTATTAACCATTGAAATAGTACGATGTAATAAATTACCTAGTTCATTAGATAAATTTACATTGTATTTTTCTACAAAGTCTTCTGGTGTAAACACACAATCATCGGCATAGGGCATTTCTGTTAATAAATAGAACTTTAAGGCATCTAAACCATAGTTTTCAATTAAATCTTCTGGATAAATAACATTCCCTTTAGATTTACTCATCTTCCCATCTTTCATATTGACCCATCCATGGGCATAGATAGTTTTAGGTAGTGGTAAATCTAGAGCCATTAGAAATATTGGCCAGTAAATTCCATGGAATCTAATAATATCTTTACCTATTATTTGAACATCAGCTGGCCAAAATTGTTTAAACCTATAATCATTACATTTATTATATCCTAGTGCACTTATATAATTTAGAAGTGCATCTAACCAAACATAAACAACATGCTTAGGATTACTTTTAACTTTTATTCCCCAATTAAAACTTGTTCTACTAACACAAAGATCTTCTAGTCCTGGTTTTATAAAATTATTTAGTATTTCATTTTTACGTGATTTAGGTAATAAAAATTCAGGATTATCATTGTAATAATCTATTAATCTTTTTTCATATTTTTTCATATCAAAGAAGTATGCTTCCTCTTTCATCTTTGTAACTTCACGATTGCAATCTGGACATTTATTATCAATTAATTGCGATGCAGTGAAAAAGGTTTCACAAGGAATGCAATATAGTCCTTCATAAACACCAGTATATATATCATCATTTGCAAGTAAGTATTCAAATACTTCTTCAACAACTGCTTTATGTCTACTTTCTGTTGTTCTTATAAAGTCATCATATCTGATATCCATTAAGCTCCATAGTTTTTTAGCTAACTCTGTCATTTCATCAACATGTTCTTGAGGTGTTAATCCTCTTTCTACTGCAACATTTTCAATCTTTTGACCATGTTCATCTACACCAGTTAAAAAGAAGGTATTATATCCCTTTTCTTTTTTATAACGAGCGATAGTATCAGCAATTACTGTTGAATAAGCTGTTCCTATATGAAATTTAGCACTTGGATAATAAATAGGTGTTGTAATATAAAAATTCTTGTTTTCCATAAATAATTCACTTCCTTGATAAATACGTATGTATTATATCATAAATTAAAATGATTTTATAACATATCGATAATAATTTACGGCACGATATATATCATCTATTAATATTGGTGCTACTGTTACATAAGCTTCTTTGTTTAGTATTGATGCAATAACACTACTAATAAATTCTGAAAATCTATCGATTAAAATTATTTGTTCCTTTACCATTGTTGCTTGTAATTCTGGAGTCATAGGAGCATGTGTAATATGCTTACTGAAATTTTCAAACTCAACAACAAAAGATTGGGCTTTAATAAATAAATCATTTCTAGCTGGATCTAAAAAGTCTCTGATAAACATTGCAAAACTTCTCATCGCATTACAAACTTGATATTCATAAGTTAAAATAAATGAAGGGCCTCCATAACTTTTTTCAATTAATTGATTGAGGAATTCTGTATATAACTCAATGTTTTCATACATTTTTTTAGTTAAATAAGGATATGTATATGAAAATATTTCATTGTTAATTTGTTTCTTAAATAAATCTTTTAAATAAGCTATAAATTCTTTAGACATTTCTAAAGCTGTATAATTAACATGCATTAAAGTATCAATTGCTTCTTGTGGTGGGTTGGATTGAAAACCTGAAGTAAGCGCAAGCATTTCTTTAGTAATATCAGTATATAAATTTAATCCAAATAGTTTTTCAGTTAATAATTCACAATCTAATGTATAATGACTAACTAAAATATTATTGTCAAGTACTTCTTTTTCAATATTTTCACCAGCATATTTTAAAACAATTCTTGTTAAATCATCACACTTTGCTATATAACTTCTAGCAATATCTGCTATGTTTTTGTCTTTTTCTAATAAAGAAAAACCTATATTAACACAGAAGGCTCTAAAAGTTGATAAATAAAATAAATTAATAGTAATCGATTTTGATAAAAACATTTCATCTGTAATCATATAAACCCCTCTTCTTCTAAATAATATGTTACTTAAATGTTTATATTATCAATTATTTTAAACCAACGTATTTAAGTAGTTTTAATTTGTTGTTTTTAGTAGTTTTATTATAACTTTTTTCAAAATTATTATCGTTAAAATTTTATATGATATTTTTAATATTTAATAAAATATACGCGTTAGAAATAAAAACTCAAGCTAATGCCAGAGTTTTATTTCTTGTTT
>CAYUEQ010000041.1:0-3493 GCA_964443805.1 uncultured Muribaculaceae bacterium | reverse complement strand
ATAGTTTTCTGTAGTCTTGTATTCATAAATACTTTTACTATATATTAAAATCTTAAAATAAGATTTATCTTTAATATGGTGCCGAATCCCAGGATTGAACTGAGGGCTGATGCTTACCATGCATCTGTTTTACCACTAAACTAATCCGGCAAGAATTTACGAAGTAAATCGTAAATTCTAATTATTTTTGATTTTCTAAGATATCTCTTGCTGCTACAAGTCCTGTTGCAGCTGCTGATACTATATTACCAGATTTTCCAGCGCCATCACCAATAAAGTAAATATCATGGTCTTCTAGTTTAAAATTATTATCAGTTGTAATTTCATTACTAAAAAATTTTATTTCTGGTCCATATAGTAATGTTTCATCGTTTGCAACACCTGGTATTATTTCATTTAATTTATCTAATCCTTCTATTATATTAGTTAGGATACGATAAGGCATTACTAGCGCTAAATCCCCTGCTACACAGTCTTTTAGAGTTGGTTCTATATAACCTTTATTAATACGATGCCATTCACTTCTTCTACCAGATTTTAAATCTTTTAGAGTTTGAATAATTGGTTTTTTATCTCCTAGTACATTAGCTATTTTAGCAATTGATTCACCATACTCTCTTGTATTAGTAACGGGTTTTGTTAAATTGACTTTAGAGATAAAAGCAAAGTTAGTATTATTAGATTTAGAATCTTTTAACGCATGTCCATTTACACAAATATAACCATAATAATTTTCTTTAGCTACATAACCACCTGGATTAGTACAAAATGTTCTTATCTCATCGCCATAAGTATTAGTTTTAATAAATATAGTTGGGTCGTAAATAATTTTACAAAAGTCTTCCATTATTTCTTTTCTTACCTCTACACGTACACCAATTTCAATACTTTGAGATTCGTAAGAAATATCATATTTGTCAGCAAACTCTTGAACCCATTTAGCTCCAGTTCTTCCTGGTGCAATAACAACCTTTTTAGCTTCTATCGTTTCATTTTTACTTACTAAACTATAATAATCATCTTTATTAATGATGACATCTTTTATATAAGTTTGTGGTTTTATTTTTACGTTATTTTTTATTAAAAATTCCTCAAAGGCTTTAATACGATTAGGAAGTTTATCTGATCCTAAGTGCTTTTGTTTGATTAAAAGTAATCTAGCTCCTTTTAGTGTTACATCTTTTTTTATTTTTTGAGCTTCTTCTTGATTACTTGGATAGATATCACTATCCATATTAAATTTATTAAATATTTTTTCAGTATCATCAATTAAATCATAAGCTTTTTTCTCACTCATGTATTTAAATAAATCAGTCTTACCTAGTTTAGGAATAAAATTTAATTTACCATCAGAGAAAGTTCCTGCTCCACCTAACCCAGATAAAATACCACATGGATTACAATTAACACATGGAATATTATTTTGATTCATTGGACATACTCTATTACTTGTTGAGTTACCGTGATCGATTAGTATTATATTTAATTTATTGTTTTTAATAATAAGTTCATAAGCTGTAAATAATCCTGCTGGATCTGCTCCTATAATTGCTACATCATATACTTCTTTTTTCATTACTACACCTCTATACTACTTTTATTTTTTAATTTTTGATCTAAAATTTCTGGTTTTTCCATAAATTGTTTAAATAACATTATTGATTTAGCGAAATAAAATCCATCTGCTATTCGCTCATCACATGTTACTCCTATATCAACAACATCTCTTATTTCTTTTTTTCCATCACTATTGATTATTTCTTTTTTTCTTATTGTTCCAATTGCAACAATTATTGAATTAGTTCCATAATTATTTAAGTGATGATAAACTTGATTACATTTAATACTCCCTAAATTAGTTAATAGCACAGTTGTATAATTAGGATCCATCTTTGTAAACGATTCTGGTAATAAACCATAAAAATCTAATTTTTTAACAACCCAAACAATAAATCTTGTTAAAAATCTAGGACCGGATGTGAGGATTTTTAATGTTTTATCAATATCTCCTGAATCTTTATTTCTGTTTGTTGTTACTTTTTTTAAAATAGTTTCTTTAACTGTATCTATATTTGTATCATCATCTGCTTTTAAAATAATAAGTAAGTCTTTTCCTTCATCAGTTAGTTTAGATTTTGCAATAAAAGATAAACTTATTTCATTTCGATCATAGTGATTATATCCAGATACAAATCTATTTAGTAAAGGTCTTTCATTTATAGTTCTTGATATACCAGTAATAACACTATGAAATAAATTATATCTTTCATCTTTAGTAAGATTTTTATTTTTTTTATCTAAATATACTAATAAATTAGTAATATCAATCGTCTCTTTTAAATACACTTCTGCATCACAACGATTCTTCATTAAATATCCCATCACTTTTGTAATGACATTAATATCTCTTACTTTTCTACCATCTT
Organism: uncultured Muribaculaceae bacterium; assembly: GCA_964443805.1. Taxonomy (GTDB): domain Bacteria; phylum Bacillota_I; class Bacilli_A; order RF39; family UBA660; genus CAYUEQ01. Next base: position 1,067 of record CAYUEQ010000041.1, on the reverse strand, counting down.
TTCGATCGCCGAATCTTCTTTTCATATAGCATCTAACCCTCTGCTTCTGATTATACCATTATTTATTCTATAAAACTATGCTATAATTGACTCATAATATGGAGGTGGTTTTATCAAACTAAAAAAAAGCGTTAAAAGATTTTTAATAGCAATTGTTTTAGTAGTGTCTATAACATTTATAGGTGTGAAAGTTTATCAAAACCACGTTTACAAAAATTCAGTTGAATACAAATTAATAAAACGTGGCTATAGCGAGGAAGAAGTTACAGTATTTAAAGATAATTTAGAGGAAGAAGTTATGGAAACTCTTATTACATCAAAAAAAGATTCCACTATTATTAAGTTAATTAATCAAAAATATTTTATTAAGAGTAATTATGAAAAATATAAAGCTTATTTAAATATTCGACCAGAAACTAAATTAGAAGATGCAATAGCTATTGTTAATGTAAATGCTAATCAAAATTGGTATGATGAAAAATTAATTAAAGAAACTGATACTTCTAAGGGTGATTTAATTTTAGTTAATAAGTTTAATTCTTTAACTAAAGATTTTAACCCTGATGATATTGTTACAATTAGCACCCGTTATGCTTATGATAATAATCGAATAAGAGCTCATGTTAACGATGCATTTGTAAAGATGGCACTTGATGCTAAAAAAGAAGGTTTAACATTAATAGCAAGTTCCTCATTTCGACCATATGAAAGCCAAGAAATTATATACAATAGATCAGTTGCAAATAATGGAGTAGAAATAACTGACAAAACTTCTGCTCGACCAGGACATTCAGAACATCAAACAGGACTTGCAATTGATATCCTAACTTACAATATAACTTTAAGTAAATTTGAAACTACAGAAGAATATTATTGGTTACAAGAAAATGCTCATAAATATGGTTTTATAATGAGATATCCAAAGGATAAAGAATACTTAACAGGTTATTCACATGAATCATGGCATTATCGTTATTTAGGAGTAGAAACTGCTACAAAAGTATATAACGAAGGAATTACCTATGATGAATACTATGCTTATTATTTAGATAATTAAAAGAGAAAAG
>CAYUEQ010000040.1:0-8612 GCA_964443805.1 uncultured Muribaculaceae bacterium | reverse complement strand
CTTCTTATTGTTATTATTATAACAAACTTTAATATAATAATAAAAGAAGTTTTTAGTACTTGTCATTCTTTTTTAAATTTGATACAATATATAGCGTGATGCAGGTGTAGTTTAATGGTAGAACTTCAGCCTTCCAAGCTGACCGTGTGAGTTCGATTCTCATCACCTGCTCCAAATGATAATGAAAGCCTTATATTTAAGGCTTTTTTATTTGTAAAATATATTGAGTACTAAATAGGTACTGTTTTCTAACAAATTAGAAAGTATGTAGTAAAAAAAATATCAATCTATTTTGATTGATATTGCTTTAACATAATAATTAATCTGTCTATATAACTATCTATCACTTTGTCGTTACTTTTAAATAACTTTTGAGCTTGTTTCAACTCCTTGTACAGCAATTCTATCTCTTGCATATTATCCCCCTTAATTTTGCATTATATAATGTATGTAAGGTGGTTATATTGCAAGATATTATCGTCGACAAATATCGACAAATTATAAATTTAACACTATGTCTTTTTCTAATTCTAATTGTCTATATGTTACTCCACAAACATCAAACAATCTTTTAGAAGCTATAACACCATCTGTACTTGCGTATTTATCTGATAGATATACAACTTCAGTTATTCCAGCTTGGATTATTAGTTTCGCACATTCATTACATGGAAATAAGTCTACATATATTTTAGAATTTTCTAATTCTTTTCTACTACCACGATAATTTAAGATTGCATTCATCTCTGCATGACATACATATAAATATTTAGTATCTAGAGGTTCTCCTTCTCTATCCCATGGAAAATGGTCATCTTCAAATCCATTTGGAGTTCCATTGTAACCAATAGATAAGATTCTATTATCTTCTGCTACTATACAAGCACCTACTTGAGTAGATGGATCTTTACTACGCATTGCTGATAATTTAGCTACCGCCATAAAGTATTCTTCCCAACTTAAATAGTTTGTTCTATTCTTTCCTACAATATCCTTTTGTTCTTTTTTATTCATATTAATTTCCACCTTTAATTATTTTTTGTAATTCCAAAAACCTAATTGACCTTTAGCAGCTATTGGTTCTTTGAATTTTTTTATATTTTCTATTTTAAAGGCATAACCTGTTCTATTTGTAGTTTCACCATAAATAAGCTTATCTTTATTAATTAATTTGGTTTCAAATTCTTCATCTACTATAATACAATCTACTACATCTACACTTCCAATTATCTTTCCAAGTGGATAATCTAAGTTTAGATGTTTAAATCTATCCATTGAATCTTTATCAACACCAAGACTTGCATGAATTAAACAGTTCCCCCTAAAGTTTGTTTTCTAACTTCTAAATTCATATTCTTTATAACCATTTATAATTAATGAAGCCAATGGTTGTTTTATACTAATAACTTTCATAACTACTCCTTATATATATTACCAAACAAAAACGACTTTTGTCGTTTTATTTGTTTTGGTTTAACTTTAACAGTTTTAAATAGTGATTTGCTTCTCTTAGTACATGATCTGCTAGTAATGGTGATATTAATGCTTTTACTTGACAATTTAATAAACCTTTTGTTGCTGCTTGTTTAAAACCTTTAATCGTTTCTGTTTCCATTAAGCTATTTTGAATGATTTGATTTTCTGCTGTATTAATACATTCTTTAATTAAATCCTCAAATTTTTCGGCAATAGTTTCTGCTGTTTCTTTAAGGGTATGTTCTGAGGGGTCAAGTAGCCCATCAATAAACTGTGCATGTTCTTTCATAATATAATTCCAAAAATTTAATTCATCACATAATGTTTTTTGAGGGATAGTTTTATTTAATAAGTTTTCTAATATTTCATAATAATATTCTGCTTCTTTAGTATCGTGATCTAACATATCATCATAAATAGTTATAGCTATTTTACATTCTGACTTTAATGCAAGTAATTCTTTCTGGAATTTTATTGCCTCTCCTGTGAGTATTAAAGACCTTTGGTTTAAATCCATTATTATATCTTCTATTATTTCTTTGTATGGTCTATTATTATCTGCTAGTTTATACTCATTTTTAGTAATTTCTGTATTAATTCCTGCACCTGTTAATAGTGAACTAATTTCTTCTGCTTTTAATGTATATGGTGTTACTATTTCATTTGAATTAATTGTAGCTTGAGAAACTAATCCTGTAGCATAATGGACTGTTTCAGTTAAAAGTTCTTCAAAACTATGTTTAAAGGCTCTAGCTCTTGCAATAAATGATACTTCTTTTGGTTGTAAATTTGTTTCAATAAAAAATAAGTGTTCTTTCATTATTCGTTGAAAAAACAAGTTTATATCAATTGAAAATCTAATAAATTCTTCTTTTGTTAACATTTTTTCCTCCTAAAATAAAGCTTATTACATATTATTAATAATCTTAAAAAAAATACCTATACGGTATTAATTTATAACTATAGAATTTAATATTTCATTAATATCATTTTTGTTAAAGTACTTTGCACCTATAAAAGTAAATATATATCTTTTATCATTGTCTATTATACTTACTTCTTTTATATTGTCATTTACGTTTAAGATATACCCATTTAAATCTCCTTCTATTAAAGTAAAACTTTCGATGCTTGGAAATATTATTGATGATAAAAGATTTATACTATAATTTTCTTTCATTTTTTTAGTACTTGTAAAAATATTGTTTTTGTAATCTTTGTTTTTGTTTAGATAATTAAATAAATCAACATCGGTATTAATTTTATTTTTTTTGAAAAAACTCTTTAAATTAACAACTCCGTTTGAATTATGATCTCCATATATATCAACATCTGTTACAAAGTAACTAATGTAATTATTATCTTCTCCAACCCAAAATGATGCAATAAACTCTTCATCTTTATAGAGAAAATATTTAAAAAAATCTTCCGAAGTTTCATCTTTTTCAAATTCTTTAAATTTATTTACAAATTTTATATTTTCTAGTTCAATATAGTCCTCAGTATCATAAGATTCTTTTTTAATCTTAATTGTGTCTTTATTATCAAGTCCTTTTAAAAACTCTTTGTAACTATTATTAAATAGTGAATCAGTGTTGTATTCGGTTAAGTTAAATGCTTTGTAACCAAAGTATAATCCAATAATACTTGCAAAAATTACAACTATAATAACTTTTGTTTTATTTTTCATTCATGGCTCCTTTATTGTATTCTACTATGAAAAAATAATTAAGTAAATGAAATTAATAAGTGATATAATTAAAGTATCATAAGGAGGTACAAATGAAAAATTTTAAATGTAACATTTGTGGAAATGTTGTGGAATTAATAGAAGATGGTGGCGGACAATTAGTTTGTTGTGGAGAGCCGATGGAATTAATAACTGAAAAAGTTACTGAAGAAGGCAATGAGAAACATCTTCCAGTTGCAGAAATAAAAGATAATGTAGTAACAGTTAAAGTTGGTAGTGTTGAACATCCAATGATTGATGCTCATTACATTCAGTGGATTACCGTTAAATATAATAATAAAAAACAAACTAAAAGATTGTTCCCTAATGAAGCGCCAGTTGCTAAATTTATTATTGATGAAGACTTTGATAAAATAGAAATATATGAATATTGCAACATCCATGGTTTGTGGAAAAGTGAGTTTAGAAAAGAAGATAATTAATTTCTTCTTTTTTTGTTAGACTAATAAATAAAATTGATGTATTCTATTTGTAGAGGAATGAATATGAAAAATAAATATATTAAATTAATCATTGTTTTTTTGCTTGCTATTATGACTTCACTATCTTTTACTGTGAATTATAATAGTAATATTAATTTTAATACGTTAACATATATGAATGTTTTAACTATGTCTTTATTTGCTATAGCAATATTTTTTGTTTATAAAAAATATTATTTGGGATCAAAAAAAATAAATGTTTATTTTATTATTTTATCTTTATTATTTTCTATATTTATTATCTTTGGTTATTCATACAAATTGACTGATAGTTGGGATTTAATTTTTTCATCTAAGTTATATCTATTGTTTTCAATTATTAAATTAATTGGATTATTTTCATTCTTTATTATGCTATTACATAGCTGTTATGACTTTATTAATAAAAATATTAGTAAAGATATTAAAGTCTCTAAAAAAATTAAATATTGTTTAAATAAGAAACCTTTTAGAACAAGTTTTGTAATTATCATCTTATGTTGGATACCTTATATAATAGCTTTTTATCCAGCTATATTGTCTCCTGATCCTAGTTATCAAATAAAACAATATATGGGGATTAAAACTAAGTATATGGATTATTCCGTTTCTATAGATGAAAGTGTTACTATTACTAATCATCATCCAGTAGCTCATACTATTTTATTAGGTAGTAGTGTAGAGCTTGGACATAATTTATTTAATTCCACTAATATTGGTTTATTTATCTATAGTGTTATTCAAATAATAATTTTAGCAAGTAGTTTAGCTTTAACAATAAAGTTTATGAATAAACTTAAAAGCCCCTATTACTTACGGATTATTTCATTAGTTATATATGCATTAGTGCCAGTATTCCCTTTGTATGCAATGTCTGCAGTTAAAGATGTGATATTCTCAGCATTAATAATCGTTTATATTTTTAGTTTTTATTACTTAATTAAAAATAGTAATGAAGAAATGTATTCTTTACCAAAGATAGTTAGTTTAATAGTATTATTATTACTTATTATGTTGATGAGAAATAATGGTATTTATGTCATCATACTTTCTTTTCCTTTTTTATTATTAATTGAAAGAAAAAGTATAGCTAAAGTATTAATAATTTTAATTATTCCACTAGCACTTTATCAATCTTATACAAAGATCTTACTTCCCCATTTTAAAATAACAGATGGCAGCATTAGAGAGGCTTTATCAATACCTTTTCAACAAACTGCTAGATATGTAAAAGAAAATAAAGAATCATTATCTCAAGATGAAATTAAAGTAATAGATAATGTATTAGGTATTGAAGATTTAGCTAGTCGTTATAAACCAGAAATATCTGATCCAGTTAAAAACAAGTTTAATAAACATACTACTAATAAAGAACTAATTGAGTATTTTAAAGTTTGGTTTAATGGTCTTAAAAAGCATCCTAATACATACATTCAATCTTTTATTAATAATACTTATGGTTATTATTATCCTAATAAAACAAACTGGTATATATATCACAAGTACGATAAAAGATTAAATCAAGAAGAGATATTTAATTATAGTTATAATAATTTAGATGGATTAAGAAGTGTTCTAAGTGGCTATGGTGAGGTTTTCCCTTATATACCTATTCTAGGTTTAATTGTTAACATTGGTTTTTCTGTTTGGGTTTATATGTATATGTTAGCAGTATTTTTATATAGAAAATGTTATAAATATATTATATTTTTATTACCAACTATTTCATTAGTATTAGTTTGTTTAGCCTCTCCTGTTAATAGTTACTTTAGATATGCAATGCCCTATATATTTGCATTACCAGTTTCAATTGCGATATTTATTGACATAATAAAAAGAACTAAGTCAAATTAGTTCTTTTAAAATAATTTAATATTACCTATTAACGGAAGTTCTTTTGCTTTACCTTGGATAACATTTATTATCCCAATAAGTGCAAGAGCGAATATAGCAATCCCTAATAGATTTAAAGGAAATGATATCCACCATGGAGTTACTTGACAGTAATTAACTATTCCTTGAAAAAAACAATTACTATTAATTTTAAATGAACTAACTAATCTGTAAAATATATAATAGATAATCCAAACTAATAACAAATTCATTCCTTGTTTTGCATGAAACTTTACATATTTAGAATCTTGATGGGCAAAGTAAGGTATTAAAGCTAAAATACTCAAATAAGATAGCACTGCTAATTTTTTATTGTTTTCAATATCTTTTTTAGTAAATGATTTAGTACTGTTTTTAGTATCTAATATATCTTCTATTTTAGATGTAATATCTTCTTTATTTATTTTGTTTTTTGACTTGTTATTTGTTTTTTCTCCACACTTATTACAATAAACACCCTTTCCAATTATTTTTTCTCCGCAAGAACCACAATATTTCATACTTTCACTCCTAATCTTTTTTATTTAATAATTCTAACACATCGTTGTATAACTTTTTATTAGCATCATCTAAAGTCATATCTTTAACTTTAAATGGGATACCAAATTCTATTTCTAAACCTTTTTTAAATGCTTTATATTCACCTCTTATTGCAAATGGAACAATAGTAGATTTATTCTTTTTAGCAAATGAGACTGCACCAAATTGAAACGGTAGTAATTTTTCATCAGTTTTATTTCTAGTACCTTCTGGAAATATTCCTAAAGCTCCATTATTAGCTAATAATTGATGACATTTTTCTTTAGCAGACTTTTTACTTTTTTCATCTTCACGTTTAACGAAAATTGTGCCAACTTTTTTAGAAAAAAATCCAAAGAAACCAGATGCGTTTTCAAGTTTTGACATAAATATAATTTGCCTTTTAGATGATAGCAATACCATTATAGGGTCAAAATGATGTAAATGATTCCCACATATAACTACAGATTCATCTTTAGGTATAGCTTTAGTATTAATTAATTTAGGCCAGTAGACTAATCTAAATAATATGCCTAAAGTATAACGAAAAAATGTAATCCAACGATACTCATTTTTTTTCACTTTTATTTTTCCTCAATTCAACTTCTAATTCTTTTACTGATACTTTACCAATCATTGTTGATGGAAGTGAATCACGAAATTCATAGTCATATGGTAAAGAATATTTAGCGATATTTTTACGACAATAAACCTTAATCTCTTTTTTTAACTCATCAGTCAGCTCAATTCCATCTTTTAATACTATATAAGCTTTAGGTACCTGACCTTTTACTATATTATCAATTCCAATAACAGCTGATCTAGCTATCTTAGGGTGAGCATCTAAGACGTCTTCTATGTAAGTTGGATATATATTATATCCTCCTGAGATTATTATTCTTTTAATTCGTTGTTTAAAATACACAAAACCATCTTCTATACATCCTACATCACCTGTATGTAACCAAACTTTTCCATCAGCATGTGTTTTTTTAATTTCTTCTGTTTCTTTTTTGTTATTTAAATATTCTAACATTACTACAGGTCCATAAATACAAATTTCTCCATCTTCACCTTCTGGCACTTCTTCTGTACTACCTATTTTAACTATTTTATAAATAACATTCGGAAAAGGTATTCCAATTGAACCAGGTTTATGTACTTCTTTAATTGTAACACAACTTGGTGCAGCTTCTGTTAAGCCATAACCGACATCTACTTTAATACTTGCACCATGTTCTCTTGCAAATTTTTCTACTTTTACACGTAGGGATTCAGTTATTGTATCACCACCAGATAATAGTAATCTAACACTTGCCATATCATTATTATTAAAGCTTTTTTCTCGAGCTAAATATTCTAATAAAGTTGGGACAACTCCCACTGCATTAGGACGATATTTTTTAATTAAATTCCCAAATTCAGATGCTTTAAACGTTGGAATTAAAATACACTTCATCCCATTAGCAAGTGGTGTATGAATACAAACACCTAATCCAAAATTATGAAATATAGGCATTATAGAAAGTAAAGAATCTCCCTTAGTAATTTCTTTTCTAACATATGGTGAGCCTTGAGCAATGTTATTAAAACTTTCATTTGATAATAATACACCTTTAGGTGTCCCAGTAGTACCACCACTATATAATATAGCCATTGGATCTTCTTTTTTTCTTTTAACTTTATATTCACCTTTATAATAAGCACCATCACTAATAAAATCAGACCATAATATAGCTCTTTGATCTAACTTTTTTCTCTTTAGTGGTCTTTTTTTGAAAGTTTTATACAGTGTTGCCTTAACAATTCCCATATCTTCTGCAGCTGATGCAACAATAACTTTATTTACTGATGTATGATCAATAATATTCATTAATTTATCATAGAATAAATCTAATACTAAAATCGTTTTACTTTTTGATAAATTTAAATAAAATTCTAATTCTTTTTCTCCTGATAAAGGATGAACCATATTAGCTATAGCACCAACCATGTTGATTGCATAAAACATAATAACTCCTTCTGGTGTATTGGGCATACAAATGGTAACTATGTCATCTTTGGTAATTCCTAAAAATTTTAAAGATCTAGCTGTTTTTTCTATTCTTTTAGTTAGCTCTGAATATGTACATAATTTACCATAATACTCATAAGCATAGTAATCAGGATATTTTTTTGCTTGTTCAAAAACATATGCTGAAACACTTCCTTCGTATATATCTATAGTCTTAGGTATATCTCCATAATGCTTAAACCACGGTAATTCATATTTGTTTTTATTGTTTCTCATTATAAAATCCTTTCATAAACTATATTTATATTATACTATTAATTTTGCATTTATTGAAATATATTTTTTTCTTATCAAGGTTGACTAAACATCTAATTTAATATAAAATAAAGCAAGTAGTTGATTATTACTACATATAATTAATTAGTGGTGCCTTAGCCAAGTGGTAAGGCGTGGGTCTGCAACACCCTGATCGTCGGTTCAAATCCGTCAGGCACCTCCA
>CAYUEQ010000039.1:0-8735 GCA_964443805.1 uncultured Muribaculaceae bacterium | reverse complement strand
CGACTTAGATAAAGAAAAAGTAAGTCTTAGTTTATTAGAATTATCTAACTAAAAAACTTATAAAAAATAAATACAAAAACCAGATGAAATTTTCATCTGGTTTTTTTAATTAATTCTTTTATTTTATTTGTAATTTTAAAAGTTTAAAAAAAAACATATGTGATATAATAATTTTAAAAGGAGTAAAAATGGAAACAAAAAGGAAAATTTTAATAGGTGTTTGTTTAATGATTTTTATTGCAGCGAGCTTTTTTATCTATAATTTTTCGAGAAAAATTTCTTTTGAAAAAGTTAAAGATTCTGTTGTTTTAATTAAAGTGTACAATGAAAATTATATTTTGATTTCAACCGGAAGTGGCGTTGTGGCTTATGAAAAAGACGTTGTTTTGACAAACGCTCATGTTGTTGAGAATGCTTCGCGTATTGAAATAATAACTGAAGATAACGAAATTATGGAATCTAAGGGTTTATTATACAATGATGAAGATAAAGATATTGCTATAATAAAACTAAAGGAAAAGAAATTAAGACCTTTAAAAATTAGTAAGAAAGAACTTAAAACAGGAGATAAAATTCATGCTATAGGAAGTCCTTTAGGATTGAAAAATACCGTTTCAGAAGGTATTATCAGTAGCGAATACATTCAAGATGAACATGAATTTTACCAACACACATCACCTATTTCTGTAGGAAACAGTGGGGGAGCATTAGTAAATAAAAGAGGAGAATTAGTTGGAATTAATTTTGCTACATTTACTGAAGGTCAAAATTTAAATTTAGCTATTAAAATTAAAGATTATACTGAACTATACAATAATGCTGAAAATAATGCACCTGTAAAATTTGATCATGTAATAGATAACGATTTATTGTTCAAAGATGAAAATGGAACTAAGTTGTATAATGAAGTTTGCTCTATAAATAGTAATTGTAAAATTGGTCTTAGCGATTTGAGTAATAGTGTTGAATTGGAACCGATGAAAGAAAGTTTAGAGTATATTAAAACTCTATCAGCGATAGAACATATTGAATCAGATGATATGGAAAAAATAAAAGAATATAAATTTAAAGATTTTTTAAATATATTTATATTTAAAATTAATGATAATGATGAAAATTATGCTAATTTTATTCATTTTGCAGAACAACTTGCTATGGAAATGAATGATAATTTTTATAATGTTGAATTAAATATCTATTATGTTAGAAAAGAAAATTATTATTCTTTTGTTTTATATAATAATATAAAAAGTATAAATTATATTACAAAGTTATTGAATGAGTTAGAGGTATGAAAATTATGAAAAAGAAAAATATAATAATTATTTCAGTATTAGCTCTTTTAATTATATCTTTACTGTTATTGATAAAATTTATAATAAAACCCGCAGAAAGTTATAAGTATGATGCTAAAAAATCAGTTGATAAAATTTACACTTTAGGTGAAGAAAAAGTAGTTAGAGAATATACTCCTAAAAAAGAAGCATATACATCAGAAGAAGTTAGTGGTGTAACAACATCATGGAGTTTGAACGATAGGTATGAAGTAGGAATAGAAAAAGAAATAAAACCAGGAATTTATACTATAGAAACAAAAGGTTGGGCTCGATTCGATATATTTGTCGGTTCGGTTGAAGTTACTATAAATAGCCAAATTATTGGTTATAAATTAACTCCGTTAGAAGGAACTTCTTGTTATTCAGCGGAACAAATATGTACGTATGGTTATTATAAAAGTATCAAACAAGTTGAATTAGAAGAGGGGGATAAAATTTATGTTAATTATTCTCCTTATAGCGGTCAATCTGTTTCTATTAGATTTCATGCTGAACCATATGAAGTTGAACACATGAAACAAGCAGAAAAAAGTGAAATTAGAAAAAAACCTATTAAAATAAAAGAATCAATTATGAAAAATAAAAATAAAACCATTTGTTTTATAAATGAAATAGAAACAGAGTGTTCAGCTCTTAAATATTACAAAGATTTAAAGTAATAAATGTTAAAAGAAATGATAAAATCTTTATTTTTTACAAATAGTCACAGACTAATAAAAAACAACAAAAACCAGATGAAAATTTCATCTGGTTTATTTAAGTAATTCTTTTACTTTGTCCGTATTTTTAAAATTTGTTTTAGCTATTTTACTTAATTCTTCAATACCATATTTTTCTACAATAATTTTTGCTGTTTCATCTACTAAAGGTCCAGCACCTTTAGGAATAACTATTTTATATTTATCACTTATTTTATCCATTTCTTGTAAGAAAATAAATCTACTTATTATTGAAGCTGCTGCAACACTATAACATTGATCTTCTGCATGAGTTAAAAAGTAAATGTTAGTCACTTTGTTTTGTACCTCTTTAATATGTTCAAAATATTTTTTAGGATAAACGAATTGATCTACTACTATTTTTTCATAATCAAATGGTCCTTTATTTAATAATGAAACTAATACTTTGTTGTGTAAGATAGCTTTTATCTTATTCATATTTATTTCAGTACTATAATTTTTATTATATGTTTCATTATCTAATATAATTGCTGAGTAGGGAATCTTTTTTATTAGTTTTGGTGCAATACTTATTATTTTATCATCTGTTATTTTTTTAGAATCCTTAACACCTAATTCATCTAAGTACATGATATCTTTTTTATCTACATAAGTAGCAACTACTATAATCGGTCCAAAGTAATCTCCAGTTCCACATTCATCAGATCCAATAGTACTCATATTTAATAATCTAAAATCTTTTTTATCTTTATCTTTGTCTTTATCTTTTTTTTCTTTTTTATCAAGTTCTTTTTGAATATGTCTATTATTTAAAATTCTTTCTTCTTCCATCCATACACTAGCTTCTATATCAGCACCAATTCCTTGAAACATTACTTTACCTGATTCATATAATGTTGTTGTACAGTCAAAATCTTTGACTTGAAATACAGCATATGGTGGTGTTTTAGTATTTATTTTATCTTCATAGAATTTTATCATTTTTTGTTTAACGTTATCACTGACTTTAAAAACAATGGTCATAATTAACACCTCTATTTAGTTATTTTATCATGAATTTCTTTATTTTTCACTAAATATATAATATAATATATTATATAAGGAGGGCTTATAATGAATATCATAGATGTTTGTATTATATTATTACTCGGCTTAGGAGCTGTTATTGGTTTTAAAAGAGGTGTTATAAAAAGTGGTGTAACATTTCTAGGAACTCTTTTAATTATTGTTATAGCTTATTATTTAAAGAATCCAGTATCTATATTTTTATATAAACTGCTACCGTTTTTTAACTTAACTGGAATATTTAAAGGAGTTACTGTATTTAATATCTTGATTTATGAAGCTATCGCATTTTTATTGGTTTTGTTAGTATTAACAACAATTTTATCTATAATAATTAAAATTACTGGAGTTGTTGAAAAAATAATGAAATTTACTATTATATTAGGGATACCTTCTAAAATACTAGGTATGATATTTGGTTTTTTTCAATATTTTATTTATATATTTATCGGATTATTTATATGTACTCAATTTAATATTACTAGAAATTTTATTGAAGAAAGTAAAATGGCAACTAGTATAATAACTAAAACACCAGCATTATCTAATATAGTGGGGAATGCATATAATTCAGTAGAAGAAATAGTCAACTTTGCTAAAGCAAACGAAGATAAAACCCAAGTCAATAGACAATCTTTAGAAATATTATTAAAATATAAAATAATCAGTACTGATAATGCTGAGTACTTAATAGACAAAGGAAAAATAAAAATAGAAAACAAAGAAGAAATATTAAATAAATATAAGGAGGAAAAAGATGGAAATAATTGAATTAAGTAATGAGAACTTTGAAGAATTAATAAATAAAGGAGCATGTTTAGTTGATTTTTATGCAGATTGGTGTGGACCATGCAAAATGATGGCTCCAGTACTGGAAGAATTAAAGGATAAAATTCAAATAATAAAGGTCAACACTGATAAACATCAGCAATTATCGATGAAATATGGTATAATGTCTATCCCGACTTTAATTTTATTTAAAGATGGGAAAGAACATGCAAAAAAAATCGGCTTAACTGCCAAAGATGAACTTGAAGAAATAATCGCAGAAATTATTTAGTAATAAAAAAAGGGAGGTAAAAATGATTTTTTTAAAGTGGGATGATTTACCTGCATCGTTATCTAATGAAGAAAACAAAGAATTATTTTTAAAGAATCCAACAGAAAACGCTGAGGTAAGAAATAAACTAATCACTGGTAATCTTAGATTTGTAATGTTTATAATCAATAGATATTATAGTAATTACAATGATAAGGAAGAACTATTTAGTGAAGGAGTCATCGGCTTAATAAAAGCAGTTGATAAATTTGATGTTAATAGAAATATTCAGTTTAGTAGTTATTCATCTAGAGTAATAATGAATGACATAAATAGGTATTTTAGAAAAATTAAAAATTCTACTGATGAAACAAGTTTAAGTGAATTAGTAAGCAATGATTTAGACAATGATTTAACTTTAATGGATGTTATAGTTGATGATAATGATTTTGTTGATAATATACTAAGAAAAGAATACTATAAAAATATGAATGAAGTTATTGAAAAATTAACTGAAGATGAAAAGAAACTTCTATATTTGTATTTTTATGAAAGAAAAACACAAACTGAAGTTTCACAAATTTTAGGAATTACTCAATCTTATGCATCTAAGAAAATAATAAAAGTTTTAAAGAAAGCTAGAAATATTGCTAGTAATTATGAATTTCAAGAAGAAATAGATAATAGTAATAAATTTACTATTTAGTTAATAAACTACTAGCACTTTTTCCATAAGCTCTGGTTAATGGTCCAGCACCTAATTTAGTGCCACCAAAATACCTAACAACTACAATTAGAACATTATTAAGTTCTTTTTTTTCGATTATATTATATATAGGAGTACCTGCAGTATTAGATGGTTCTTTATCATCAGATTTCTTAGCAGTGTTATCTATTTTATATGCATATGGTAAATGAACTGCTTTTTTATGTTTTTTTCTAAGATAACTTAAAATATCATCAACTTCAGTTGGTGATTTTATTTCATAAAGATAAGAATAAAATTTAGATTTTTTAATTTCAATTAAGTTTTCATTTAATAATTTCATAATTTAAGTATAACATAGTATAATAAATTTCAGGAGGGGATATAATGTTTAAAGATAAAATAGAGTTAGTTCCAAACTTACCAGGATCATATCAATTTAAAAATAAATATGATCAAATAATATATATAGGTAAAGCAAAAGACTTAAAAAAACGAATAGCTTCATACTTTAATGGTAAACAAACAGGTAAAACAGCAGTATTAGTTAGTGAAATAATTGATTTTGATTATATTGTTACCACTAATGAATTAGAATCATTTATTTTAGAATTAAATCTTATTAAAAGATATAACCCTAAATACAATATTTTATTAAAAGATGATAAATCATATCCCTATATCGAATATACTAAAAAACCTTTTCCTAAATTAAAAATAGTAAGATATTTAAAAATTAAAAGAAAAGAAGATAGGGTACTGTTTGGACCATATCAAAATTCAAAAGCGGCAAGACAAATAGTGAATTTACTAAATCGCCTATATCCGCTTAAAAAATGTAAAGGAATGCCAAAAGAAGTATGTCTTTATTATCATATAGATGAATGTTTAGGTTATTGTGTTAAAAAACCAGACCCTGAAATTATTAATAAAATGGAAAAAGAAATATTAAGTTTTCTTCGAGGAAATGACAAGATAATAAAAAATAAAATTAATGATAAAATAAAATTACATAGTAAAAATTTAAATTATGAAGCAGCATTAGATTTAAAAAATGAATTAGATAATATAGAAATTATCTTAAAAAAACAAAAAACTGATTTAAGAGATTATACAAATAGAGATATAATAAACCATTATTTCCATAAAGGTTATATCGCCTTACAAATATTCTTTATTAGAAATGGAAAACTTTTAGGTTCTCATCAAGACATGTTTCCAATTGTAACTTCAGAAAATGAAGATATGGAATACTATATAGCAAATTACTATCAAAAACATGAAATACCTAATGAAATATTAATTAGTAAAAAAATAAATAAAGAGTTATTAAGTGAAGTGTTAAAGACAAAAGTCTTAACTCCTCAAAGAGGAGCTAAGAAAAAATTGTTAGATATGGCAAAAATGAATGCTAAACTACACCATAAAAACAATTTAGAATTAATTATAAAAGATGAAAAAAGAACAATAGTAGCAAATGAAGAATTAAAAAAATTATTAAAACTAGATAAACTAGATCGAACAGAAATATTTGATAATTCAAATTTATTTGGAGATTATTCAGTATCAGGAATGGTGGTATTTATTAATGGTAAACCATCTAAAAATGATTATCGTAAATTTAAAATATCAATAGATAAAAATGATGATTATCATGCCATGAAAGAAGTTATATATCGCCGCTATTATCGCCTCTTAGTAGAAAAGACAGAGTTACCTGACTTAATCCTTGTTGATGGTGGAATCAATCAAATAAACGCTGCTAAAGATGTAATAGATGAATTAAATTTAAAAATTAAAATTTGTGGTCTAAAGAAAAATGATAAACATCGAACCCATGAATTAATTGATGGTGATAACTTAGATATAATAGATATAGATAAAACATCTAACTTATTTCACTATTTAACAAGAATGCAAGATGAAGTCCATCGTTTTACAATTAATTATCACCGTACTATAAGAGATAAAGGAACTATAGCGAGTACTTTAGATAATATAGAAGGAATTGGAGAAATAAGAAAAAAAGAATTAATTAAAAAATTTGGAACAATTACTAAAATTAAAAATGCAACTATTGATGAATTAAAACAAGTTATTCCAGAATCAATTGCTATCAAACTCCTTAACTATTTTCAAAGTGAAAAACAATTGAAATAAACCATCATAAATGTTATTATTAATATAGACAAACTAGGAGTTAAAATGAAAATAAGTGGCAAAGCAAAATTAGAGATAAATCAATTATTAGATAGAAAACAAAGAGGAAGTAATGCGATAGAAGTTTTTACTGATATAGATACATTTAAACATAATATAAATTATGAAAACATTAATAATGTATTACAGAAAATAAAACTAAATGTCTATGCAATCCATTCTCCAATGAAAGATGAAGAGGGATATAGAATTGGAGCAGGTATTTTAGATCAAAATAAAAGAAAAGAATCTATCGATTTATTTAAAAAGTCGATAAGATTAGCAAACGAAATTTGTGATGTTAAAAATCCTATAGTAATAATCCATGCAGATGGTTTATATAACATAGATAAATATAATCCTCATACTGCTCAAGAAAATAAAGAAGCATCATTGAAATGTTTTGTAGAAGATTTAAGATATTTAAATGAATTCACTAAACAAAATTATCCAAATATAATATTAGGTATAGAAAATATTTCAGCATTTAATTATTTACTTGATAAAACATATGGAACATATTATGGAAGTGGACTTGAACTACCTACTATAATTGAATCACTCAATCTTTCTAATATAAAAACAGTTTTAGACATCTGTCATGCACAGTCTGTTTGTAATTTAGATATAATTCAAAATGTTAAAAATAATAGAACAATAGAAACATATATAAATGCATTTGCAAAAACACTATGTTTAGTTCACTTAAATAATGTAAAAAGTTTTGGGGAAGCTAAAGGTAAACATGGCGCTCCATTTACTAATAATAAAATAGATACCATGTATTTAGATAGAATAATTAAAACATTAGAAAAAAATAATTATAAAGGACCAATAACTGCTGAAATATGTGAAGAAGATATAAATGCAGCAATTAATTTAGAAACAACATTTAACACATTAAAACAACTAGGATATGAAAAATATATAAATTAATAAATAAAGTAGGGATTAAATGAACCATATAAAAAAGTATGTAAAAAAACAAACAACAATTATAGTACTATCAATAATACTACTAGCAATCATAGCAATAAGTACCAGCTATGCTCTTTTTAGTGTTCAAGATAAAACCGATTATATAGTTCAAGTAGGAAGTTTTAAAGTAACATATACTGGAGGAAATATAATAAACTTCGGTTCTCAAATAGGAGAGTCTTATTGTGATGAAGAAGCAAATAAAAACTCACCTGAATGTGTTGGAATATTACCTCAAAGAGATGAAGAAGGTAAAAATCAAGAAGGATATAATTTTACAATAGAAAATGATGATACTCAATCAACACTACCAGCAAGATATAAAGTATTCATCGATACCAAAGAAGATTACTTTAATGGAACATGTACCCAAGACAATCCAAATTATAATGAGGAACAATGTAATGTTCTAACAAACAACTTAGTCCCATTAAAATATATAAAATTTGAACTAACTAAAAATAATGATGTAATAAAAGAAGGAACATTACAATGTCTAACATTTGAAGATGTAGCTAATAACAATATCCTACCTTGTTTAAATAATAATATTCTTGCCGAAGGCGTACTCGATCCAGGCGACGAAGACAAATACAATCTAAAGGTATGGTTAATCCATTACGAAGAAGAAACAGCAGCTGGAGTATTAAAAACTCTCCCACCAAATGATTTAATCGGAAAAGAAATACACTTAGAAATAAGTGTAGAATCAGTAGTAGATATGGATGCAA
>CAYUEQ010000038.1:0-8829 GCA_964443805.1 uncultured Muribaculaceae bacterium | reverse complement strand
GAATAAATGCTAAGCCCATTCCTGCTCTTAAATTATATTTTTCATTTTCTTCTTCTATCTGGCTCATTCTTAGGTAAGTTAACATATCTTTAATTGTTTTTTTAGTTTTATCATCAAGCGGAAAAGAAACATCCTTACTCGGTGTTTTTAATATTTTATTAAATTCATTTAAAATTTCTATATTTGGCAATTTCATAATACTTCGCCTCTTTTCTAAATAATTATAAAGTTTAATTAATAAAATGTCAATTTTTAAAGAAAAAAGTGCAAAAAAAAGGAAGTAAAACTTCCTTTAGCAACAATTACTAGTGTTATTACATCCGCAGCCGCCGCCTCTAAAGCATCCAGCTCCTAAAATTATTACTAGTAGTATAAATAAGACTATCCAGATTGCTGCACCGCTACCGCCAGTATGACCTACATATGGTGTACATGCACCAGCTCCGCCATATCCAGCACCATAGCCGCTATTTCCATAATAATACATATTATTATACCTCCTTCATCTACTATAGTTTATTAATCATGTCAGTACTTTGACATTAAAAAAACCTATTTTATTAAATTTATTTGGTTCATACTTTAATATATGATATTATTGTTTTAAGGTGAGGCTATGAAAAAGGCTCTAAATAAACTAGATAAATGGCTATTAATATTCACTATTATCTATGCATTGTTAGGTTTAGTAATGATATATAGTTCATCATCAATTGCTGCTGTATTAAGATATGGTGTTCAACCAACTCATTATTTTATTAAACAATTAGCTTTTATAGTAGTTAGTTTTTGCATAGGCTTCTTTTTTATTTTAAATGTTCCAACCAGAAAATATAAATATGTAATTCATTTTGTTTTATTAGGTGTTCTTATCTCTTTAATTTATTTATTAGTTAAAGGGGCATTAATAAATAGTGCTAGAAGTTGGATTAAGTTTGGTCCAATATCTATTCAACCAGCTGAATTTGCTAAGTCTGCCATTATAATATATATGGCATTATTCTTTGGTTTACCAAAGAGAAACCAAGCTAATAATCCTATTTATTATTTAACGCCTTTAATTGTAACTGGAATATTTGTTGCTTTAATTGCACTACAACCCGACTTAGGTGGTGCGGTGATATTAGCAGCTATAGCATTACTTTTATTTACTAGTATTCCACTAGCTAAGAATAATAAAATCCAAATGATTAAAATTTTAATTGGGGCAGTTGCCGTTGGTGGGGTAATGCTATTATATAGTGGTAGTGAAATTTTAAATTCTAGACAATTAGAAAGATTACAATTTAGAAATCCTTGTAGTAGATATACTGCTAATACTGGATATCAAGTTTGTAATGGTTTAATAGCTATTAATAATGGAGGATTATTAGGTGAGGGTTTAGGAGACTCAACTCAAAAATATCTTTATCTTCCCGAGGCGCACACTGATTTTATTTATCCAATTATAGTTGAAGAATTAGGTGCTATTGTTGGTGTTTTAGTCTTAGTAGGTTATGCTTTTATTTTATATAGAGTATTACTAATAGCGAAAACATCTCAAACGTTAAGAGGGTCTATTATTGCTTATGGAACATTTTTATTTATGGCTTCTCATATATTTATAAATATATTAGGAGTACTAGCATTAATTCCTTTAACGGGGGTTCCTTTGCCACTTTTAAGTTATGGAGGAAGTTTTAATTTAAATATATTAATAATGATATTTATGTGTCAAAGAGTTTATCTAGAATCTAAAGTTATAAAAAACAAAAAAGAAATAGCTAATATGTAGTAAAAATTACTTTATATATTCTTAAACCTATTTTCTTTTTTTTTGTAATCTAAATGTCATATTATTGACAAAAGCACTTAAAATTATTATTATATAGGTCCAAAGGGGAAAAATATGAAAAGAAAAGCAGGATTAATTATAACGGGGTATTTCTTATTATTCTTTTTAACATTGGGAATTTACTCGCTTACGGGTAATGAAATAAATAAAAATAGACTAGAAAAAAAATATAAAAATAGTAAAGAAAGTAATATTATAGAAAATGCAATTGATTATGAAGCAATAAAAAAAGAAGTACAGGGTTATAAAACTAAATTTAATAATGAACAAATTATAGGGACATTAAAAATTCCAGGTACTAGCTTAGATACTATATTAGTTCGAGGAGAAGACAATGATTTTTATTTGAACCATGCTATCGATAAAAAATATAATATATATGGTTCTATATATTTAGATTATCGTATTAAAACAACTGATCGTAAATTAATATTTTATGGTCATAATTCACAAAGTTTAACAACTGAATTTAAAGAATTAGAAAAGTTTTTAGATTGGAATTTTTTTAATGAAAACCAACATGTTCATTTAGTAACTGATGCGGGTAGAGAATTATATCAAATATTTTCAGTGATGGTAGTTACTGATAATCGTCATACGATGATTACTTTTAATGATAAAGGGTATAATGAACATTTAAAATGGATGAAAGAAAATTCTCTTTACGATACTTTAGTAGATGTTGAAAGTTATGATAAAATAATTACTCTTCAAACATGTTATTATGAACCACTTGATTCATTCTTAATTGTTAATGCTAAGAAAATAGGGGATTTATAAAAAGTAAACCTAGACAAATACTAAATTATGTAGTATTCTTTCTTAGTGGAAAAAGAGTGATTTAAATGGAGAAAATAATAAATGTAGCAGTTATCGCTCACGTTGATGCTGGTAAGAGTACTTTAGTTGATGCTTTATTAAAACAAAATGGTGTTTTTAGAGAAAATGAAGTTATAGAAAATCAAGTAATGGATTCTCTTTCTTTAGAGCGCGAACGAGGTATAACAATAACAGCTAAAAATTGTTCTATTAAATATAAAGGAATAAAAATAAATATTGTTGATACACCAGGGCATGCTGATTTTTCATCAGAAATAGAAAGAATTATTAAAACTGTAGATACAGTTATTTTAGTTGTTGATTCTAAAGAAGGACCAATGCCGCAAACTAGATTTGTTTTAAGTGAAGCTTTAAAATGTAATATAAAGCCAATTCTTTTTATTAATAAAATAGATAAAAAAGATGCAAGACCTGATGCAGTAGTTGATATGACATTTGATTTGTTTTTAGATTTAGGTGCTACAGATGAACAGCTAGATTTTAAAATTATATATGGAATAGCAAGGGATGGTATTGCAACTTATGATGTTAATAACATTGGAAAAGATGTAACACCGCTTCTGGATACTATTGTTGATAATGTAAAACCATATGAAGGGGATATCGAAGACTTTTTACAATTACAAATATCTCAATTAGATTATGATGATTATATTGGAAGAATTG
This sequence comes from uncultured Muribaculaceae bacterium, assembly GCA_964443805.1. Classification (GTDB taxonomy): domain Bacteria; phylum Bacillota_I; class Bacilli_A; order RF39; family UBA660; genus CAYUEQ01. The sequence continues at coordinate 5,489 of CAYUEQ010000038.1, read as the reverse complement.
GAATTGGAAGAATTACAAAAGGAAAAATAAAAGTTGGAGAAACTGTTAGTTTAGCTAAAAACAATGGTGATATAAAAATATTTAAAGTAGCAAAATTATTTATTAATGAAGGAATAAAAAAACAAGAAGTTAAAGAAGCGTACTTTGGAGATATTGTAACAGTAGCTGGTAGTGATGATATTACAATTGGAGATACTATTTGTACTAAAGATAAAATAGATCCACTACCAAAAATAGAAATAGAAGAGCCAACACTATCAATGAATTTTTTAGTTAATAATTCACCGTTTGCAGGGATATCAGGTAAATTCCTAACTAATCGTCATATTAAAGATAGATTAGAAAAAGAACTGCTGACAAATGTTGGTCTTAAAGTCGAAGAGTTAGCTAATGTCGATGGATTTAAAGTTTCAGGTAGAGGAGAATTACATTTATCAATTCTTTTAGAAAACATGAGAAGAGAAGGATATGAGTTATCTGTATCTAAACCTGAAGTTATTTTAAAAGTGATAGATGATGTTAAATATGAGCCATTTGAACAAGTAGTAATAAATCTACCTGATGAATATTCTGGAACGATAATAAGTGATTTAAATGATCGTAAAGGAATAATCCAATCAGTTACAAAAGAAGAAAACTCTTATACAACTATTAATTTCTCATGTCCAACAAGAGGTTTAATTGGTTATCGAAATACTTTTATAACTAATACTAAAGGTGAAGGGATAATGGTTAGAAGTTTTGATACTTATAAACCATATGCTGGAGCTATAAATAGCCGTAAAAACGGAGTATTAGTATCAATGGAAAACGGAAAAGCATTAGGTTACTCACTATGGAATTTACAAGAAAGAGGAACATTAATAATCGAACCAGCTACAGATGTTTATGTTGGAATGATTGTTGGAATTCATAATCGAGATAATGATTTAGATGTAAATCCATGTAAAAACAAACAATTAACTAATACAAGAGCATCAGGTTCTGATGATGCAATTAACTTAACTAAAGCTAAATCATTTTCTTTAGAAGAAGCATTAGAGTTTATTGAAGAAGATGAATATGTAGAATTAACACCTAATTCAATCAGATTAAGAAAGAAAACACTTGAACCAAATGCAAGAGCAAAAGAAAAGAAAATAAAAAACTTTAGCAACGAGATTTAATCGTTGCTATTTTTGTATTAAAAATTTATATTGTAATATAGGTAAAAATTTAATATACTTGGATTATGTTTTTTAAATTTCCGGTAGTTTGGAAGTGGTAGTATTATTAGATTAGATAAACTATTAGCAAGTAAAAAGATGTTTAATTCACGTACAAAAGCTGCATATGCCATTAAACTTGGTTTAATTTTTTCTGACGGCAAACAAATTATAAAGGCGAGGACGTTTGTAAATGAGGATTCAGTAATTGAAATAAGAGGTAGTGTAAATCCCTATGTTTCAAAAGGTGGTTTAAAACTTGTAAAAGCAATTAATGAATTTAAAATAAATTTAGAAGATAAAACAATGGTTGATATCGGATCATCTACTGGTGGCTTTACTGATGTTGCTCTTAAAAATAATGTTAAAAAGGTAATTGCAGTTGATGTTGGATCTAATCAAATGGATAGTGAATTAAAAAATAATAAAAAGTTAGAACTTTATGAACAAACGGACTTTAGAAACATAAACAATAATATTTTAAAAGAAGTTAATATAGCAACTATAGATGTATCTTTTATATCAGTTGCTGCATTAATTCCTAAATTAAATACATTACCTAATTTAAAAGAAATTATATGTTTGATAAAACCTGAATTTGAAGTAGGTAAAGAAGTAGCGACTAAATACCATGGTGTAATTACTAATTCAAACATTCATGAAAAAGTAATAATAAAGATATTAAATGAATTTAAAGCAATAAATTTTAATATAGATGATTTAACTTACTCACCAATAAAAGGCGGAAGTGGAAATATAGAGTATCTAGCGTATTTTATTAAAGATAAAAAAGAATTTGTAAAGGTAAGTATTAAAGAAATAGTAAAAGATTCTTTTAAGAAACTAAATGTAAGAAAATGATATGTCAAAACAGTATATATTTCCTTTTACTACTTTTTATGGTATAGTTTAGTAGTGAAAGGAAATATGCAAATGAATAATGAAGAAGCAATTTTAAAATTAGCTCAAGATAATAATGGTTATATTACTACTAGTAATGTAGAAAAAAAAGGAATTAAAAGACAATTTTTAGGATACCTAATAAAAAAAGGAAAAATTGAAAGAGTGGATCGTGGTATTTATATTCTTCCTGAAGAACAAGAAGATATTTATTTTATTTTACAAAATAAAAGTAAAAAAATGGTTTTTTCACATATCACAGCACTAAGATTTCATAATTTAAGTGATAGAATCCCCCATATTATTGATATTACTGTTACTAATGAATATCGAGGCTCTTTGCAAAAGAAAAAAGATATCAATTTATTTCGTATCAAAAAAGAATTTATTAATTTAGGCATGATTAATGTAAAATCACCTTATGGTAATTTGATTAAAATTTATGATTTAGAAAGATGTATTTGTGATATTATCAGAAATAAAAAAGATATCGAACTCGAATTGTTTAATAAAGCAATTAGAGGTTATCATAATAAAACTAATAAAAATCAAGTAAAGCTATTTGATTATGCTAAGAAGTTAGGTGTTGAGCAAGAAGTTTTAAAAACTTTTGAGGTGTTATCATGATAACTAGTTCAGATAGTTTAAAAGCAAAATTAAAAAATATAGTTAGAGAAACAAACATATCTCATGAAGCGTTAAGAAAAATGGTTATGTTCGAGAGATTATTGATGAGAGTTTCTCTATCTAAATATAATAAAAATTTTATCTTATAACAATGAAACTATAATTGCTGAAAAATTTGAGGCTATTATATCTCGAGGTATTATTAATACTAGAATGAAAGATTATTATGATTTATATATGTTTGTTAATTTTAAATTTTCTGAAATGGATATTAAAACATTAATAGATGCTATTAACAATACAGCTAAAAGAAGAAAAACATTAGATAGTATAAATAATAGTTCAAACATTATAAAGTTAATTGAAGAAAGCAAGCATATAGAAGAATTATGGAATAATTATCAAAATAAATATGCTTATGCAAAAGATATAGAATTTGAAGATGTAATAAATGCGATAAAAGTTATAATTCAAATAATGACACCAGTTAGTGTTTAAAAAACAAAATAATAAGAGATTCTTTTAATGAACTAAATGTAAGATAATCATAGCAATGATATTCAATCGTTGCTATTTTTGTGGTAAAATAGTACTGGAGGATTAAAGATGAATACAGATGTAGTAAAAAATTTAGAACAACAACTAAATATTAATGAAAAAAGAATAAATAGTGTACTTGAATTATTAGCAGAAGGGGCAACAGTACCTTTTATTGCTAGATACAGAAAAGAAGTTACTGGAGGTTTAGACGAAGAACAAATAAGAATAATAAATGAATCTTATGAATATGAATCTAACCTATTAAAAAGAAAAGAAGATGTTATAAGATTAATAGATGAAAAAGGAATGTTAACAGAAGAGTTAAAACAATCTATTAATGCTTGTAAAAAATTAATTGAAGTAGAAGACTTGTATCGTCCTTTTAAAGAAAAGAAAAAAACAAAAGCAACTGAAGCGATTAAAAATGGTTTAGAGCCACTAGCAAAGCTTATATTAAGTTTTGATGACAATGTTAATGAGTTAGCAAAAGACTATCTAAATGATGTTATAAAAACTGAAGAAGAGGCAATAACAGGAGCTAAATATATAATAGCAGAAAATATAAGTGATAATGCTAAATATCGTAAAGAAATAAGATTATATATTTATCAATTTGGATTAATTACTTCTAAGATAAAATCAAAGGCAATTGATGAAAGAAAAACATATGAAATATATTATGATTTTGAAATAAATGTAAATAAAATTAAACCTCATCAAATCCTAGCAACTAATAGAGGAGAAAAAGAAAAAATATTAACTGTAGGAATAAAAGTTAATAAAGAAGAAATAATAGAAAACATTAAGAAAAAAGAAATAAAAAATAACAAAGGAGTATGTGTTACTTATATCGAAGAAGCAATTGAAGACTCATACAAAAGATTAATATTTCCAAGTGTTGAAAGAGAAGTTAGAAGAGAATTAAAAGAAGTAGCAGAATTAAAAGCAATTGAAAATTTTGCTGGTAATGTAGAAAACTTACTTCTAAGTCCACCAATGAAAGAAAAAGTTGTATTAGGATTTGATCCAGCATTTAGAACTGGTTGTAAATTAGCAGTATTAGATAAAACTGGACAATTATTAGAAACCGAAGTTATCTATCCTCATGAACCACAAAATAAATTTGAGGAATCAAAAACTATTCTTTTAAATTTAATTGATAAATATAATATTGATATTATTGCTATTGGAAATGGAACTGCATCTAGAGAATCAGAAATATTCGTATCTAAAGTATTGAAAGAAGCCAACAAAGAAACTAGTTATTTAATTATTAATGAAGCAGGCGCTAGTGTATATTCAGCTTCAAAAAATGCCATAGCAGAATTTCCAGATTTAACTGTTGAAAAAAGAAGCGCAATTAGTATTGGAAGAAGACTTCAAGATACATTATCTGAACTAGTTAAAATAGATCCTAAAAGTATAGGAGTAGGTCTTTACCAACACGATGTAAATGCAAAAAAACTTGACGAATCACTAGATTTCGTAGTTTCTAAAGTAGTAAACCAAGTTGGAGTTAATATCAATACTGCATCTTCAGAGCTACTTAGTTATGTATCAGGATTAAATAAAAGAACAATAAAGAATATAATTGATTTAAGAAATAAATTAGGTAAATACAATACAAGAGAAGAAATAAAAGATATTAAGGGAATCACTGATTTAGTCTATGAACAATCAATTGGCTTCTTAAGGATACCTGATGGAAATAACCCATTAGATAAAACTGGTGTTCACCCTGAAAGTTATGTTGCAACAAACAATCTTATAAAAGATATAAATTTTGAATTATCTTCTATTGGAACAAAAGAAATGCAAGAAGCTTTAGATAAAATAGATATTAAAACTAAAGCAAAAGAGTTAAATATCGATGAATATACTCTAAAAGATATTGTTTTAGATTTACAAAAACCAAATAGAGATCCAAGAGATAATATGCCTACACCTATTTTAAAAAGTGATATTTTAGATATTAAAGACTTAAAAATAGGGAGTAAACTCCAAGGGACAGTAAGAAATGTAGTAGATTTTGGAGCATTTATTGATATAGGGCTTCATAACGATGGATTAGTCCACATATCAAAAATGGCTAATAGATTTATAAAACACCCATCAGAAATAGTAAAGGTAGGAGATATAGTCGAGTGCTTCGTAATAGATATCGACTTAGATAAAGAAAAAGTAAGTCTTAGTTTATTAGAATTATCTAACTAAAAA
>CAYUEQ010000037.1:0-8890 GCA_964443805.1 uncultured Muribaculaceae bacterium | reverse complement strand
CCCCCTGAAGGAGCCGAAAGGCTCCATCTTTGTTTATTTAACTATATTAAAACTTAAATAATATTTATTAGGTGTAATATAATTTCATTAGTCAACAAAATATGAAGATAGATATAGTAAAGTGTATATATCAAAATAATTAAAGGAAAAGTATTTTATTACTTTTTTTTTATTATTTTAAAAGATTACAACTAGTAGCAGAACTAGACTTTAATCATAGTTTATTATAGAGGTGATAAAGAGTGAAAAGATATCAACTATTTAAAATTAATAGTGAAGATAATGCGTTTATATTAGGTACTCAATACATTGTAGAAGAAGGGGATAGTTTATATAATATTGCTCAACGTTTTAATACTGATGTAAAGACTCTAAAAAAAATAAATAATTTACAAAACGACATTATTTCACCAGGACAATTAATTATGGTTGATGACATATATACACCTGGGAAACAAGAACTATATACAAGATATGTAGTTCAGTCACAAGACACTTTATATAAAATAGCTTTCTTATTTAATATGACATATCAAGAACTTAAAGATTTAAATGATTTAATAACTGATGATTTAAGACCAGGACAGGTCTTATTAGTCCATAATGTTGAAAATGTTTCAAACGATGATATTTATACTGTTGTAAAAGGAGATAGTATATATTCAATTGCTAGAGAAAATAACACTACCGTTGATGCAATAAAAAGATTAAATAATTTAGAAAGTAATAAAATAAATGTTGGAGATAAACTGATTGTAAACGGAGATATAGAAGAAGAAATTGACGATGATAGTGAACTATACATAGTTTTACCTAACGATAACCTTTATTTAATAGCAAACAAAAAAAATACAACAGTAAAAAAAATAAAAGAAGCTAATAATTTAAAATCTGATTTAATTCAAGTTGGTCAAGAATTAATAATTCCACAATAAAATGCAAGAAGAAAGTGTAACTCCCGTAATTGAATATAACGAAACTGATGTAGATTATTTAGCTAGATTAATGAGAGCAGAAGCAATTGGAGATGGAGAATATGGAATGCTATTAGTAGGAAATGTTGTTGTTAATAGAGCTTTAAATGAAATTCCAGACTTTAGACAAATTAATACAATACAACAAGTTATATTTCAAACTCCAGGAGGATTTGCAGGGATTAATAGTGAGTTGTTTAAGACTCCTGCTACCAATGATGAAAAAGTATTAGCTAGAAGAGTGTTAGCTGGTAATAAATATTGGCCAGCTAGTAATGCGTTATGGTTTTATGCTCCAAAAAAAGGAGAAAATTGTTTACCGACATGGTTTAATCAACCGAATGTTGGTAAGTATAAAAATCATTGTTTTTATGTTCCAAATTTTTAAGAAAGGAGATTATAATATGTTAAGTAATGAAGACTTTGTTTATCAATCATTGATTGTTAATTTATTTTATTTAAGAACTATAAGAGAATTTTGTATTTGCATTCAACTTTCTTTCTTAATCAAAAATGATGAGTATATAAAAATTGCTCAAGATCTTGGTATAAAAGCAGAAGAAATAGGTGAACAATATTTAAGTTTTGCTGATGGTAATATCTCTCAAGACGCTTTAGATGGTGATTTTATTGTTACCCCCTATACATTAGCATGTGAAGAAATGACAGAGCGACTGTTTGAGGTTGACTTAGCTACCCATATTACTGAAAAAGAGTTAGAGATTGTTCCAGGATACCCAGAAAATATAAGTGAAGAAGCTGTTAGCAAATTAAATGAAGTAAATAAAAAAACGTTATCACTAATTCAAAATTTTATAACTTTTGTTACTGAAATATATAATTTAGAAATAGAAAATAAAATATTTTCATTCTTATATCCACATCTGTTGAAATATATGATTGAAGCAGCCGAAGGATATCAAATAGCATTAAGAAGACTAGTTGACTTCCAAAATTCTGACCCAACTTATGTTGCTAATTTTGAATATAACTATGTTATAACATTAATGGATACAGCAATGTATATAAGAGGTTTAGTTAACCCAACATCGATAGATATTTTTATAAAAGCACAATCTTTTGTTATACAATTTACTCACCTATCAGAAGAATATAAATCTGCGGGATTAACTCCTGAAAATCAGTTAATATTATCAAGTCGTACATTGGAATTAGTTGAAAGATATTCTGATTTCTTAGCTAATGTAATTGAAAGAGTTTTAACAGGAGAAGTATATTTTATTATCGAACCAATATTTTTAGATAATATGTATACAGAAGCAAATTATTTTAAATATGTTCTAAAAAGATTTAAAGAAGAAACAAGTATGTTATAAAGGAAGAATATTATGTTGAATAATAAAGAATATATAACTCACTCACTTCAAAATTGTTTGGCTGGAGGACGTATAATATATGAACATATTATATTTTTAGAAATCACATCGCCAGATTATGCACCACAATTACAAAAAGAAAAAAAGGAACTAGAAGATCTTATAATATATACTTTGGAAATAGCAACAGGTAAAGTTAATCAAAACTTTTTAGATGCTCAATGTTTAGTTACAAAAAACACTATTGAGTTGGAAAGAAAAACCAGTAAAATATTTAAAGGCGAAATAAACAAAAATATTACATTACAATCATTAAATTTAAAAGCAGGTGATTTTGATGTAACAGATTCATTATTATTAACGGTTAAAAACTTAAATAAAATTTATATTAATGTATATAATAATGCAATTAATATCCTAGAAAAACTTAAACAAAATATTGTAGAAAACAAATTAGAGTTATATTGTGATATTAAACTTATTGACCACTATATTAAAGAAACAAAAATATTTATATATTGTATTGAAATGATAGAAACACATAATTTAGTGTCGCCTACTTTTGTATATAATTTGCAATATTATTTTAATGATATATCAAAAGATCACTGTCTTTTTATGGATGAAAATTATTCATTATTTAATGAAAAATTTTTAGAAGAAAACCAATTTTTTTTAGAAGAATTTAATGAAATGTTGTTAGAATTTAATAATGAGATAAATCCATCTATAATAAATATCAATACTTTAAAAACTAATTTAATAGTTGAACGCTTAAAATATTTTAGTGAATATTTTGTTTCCAAACTGATAAACAAAACATTTTGTGAAATAATAATACCACTTTATTACGATCACTTAGTTCGAGAAGACAATATGATATTGTTTATGTTATACTATTTTAAAGATTAAAAAAGTAATAATTTTAAAAAAGTGTTATAATATTAATTAAGGAAAAGAAATATGGAAAAATTATTAAGTAAATTAAAAAAATTAACTAATGAACAATCAATACACGGAGCTTTAAAAAAGTTGTCTGACGATGACTTTATCTTAGGTTTAACTTTTGAAGATATGAAAACTTTTTTTGAAATATGTGAGCATACACTTATGTATTCAATGCATGACCCAAACACTTTACTTTTACATAAACAAACTTTTATAACATTAGTCAAAGAAAAGATAACAACAGGGCCAAACTATTTAATTTTTATCGATGTCGATAACTTTAAAAAGATTAATGATAAATATGGGCACTTAGTTGGAGATGACATATTAAATTATATTGCTCGAATATTAAATAAAACTTTTAGAATAAAATGTGAAAAATCAATAAGAAACCAAGATTTAGTCGCAAGATATGGTGGAGATGAGTTTATAATATTTATGAGCGAATGTTTTGAAAGTGTAGTCCAAAAGAAACTCGAAAAACTAAATAAACTATTATCTATTCCTTATCAAATTGATGAATATAATGACTTCAACGTTAAATTATCTATTAATTATGTTAAATACAATGAAAATTTGTCTTTTGATGAAAATTTTAAAAAAGTTGATGAATTAGTTTATAAAGAAAAACAACAAAAAAAATATGGATTATAAATTGTTATAAGTTGGTTATATTATTAATGGTGAATAGTTATGAAAAAAGTAATATTAATAATTATTTTATTTGCTATTGTTTTAATAGTTAATCAATATAATGTTAATGCAATGATAAAAACAAAAAAATGTCAAAAAGAATTGACACTTAAAAATATAAATATAAATAATTTAAATGACTATTTAAAAAGTGTTGATAATAAAATAATAAAATTATGTACTAAGAATTATTGTGATTATTTTAAATATGATAATAAAGAAAATTCTGTAAATACATTTTTAGAATCTTATTATAATTATTTATTAACCAATTATAATGAGGATGTTGCAATAAGTAATACTAAAAATATAATATTTACTAAATTAATTGTTAATACTTGTTAATTCCTTGATAGGAATTTCTTTTTTTCATTTCTTTATCAATATCGTTTAAAACAATAAACTTTTTTGTTAGCCATTGCGGTGCAATTAGTAAATTAGGGTTTGGATCGCCAGTTACTCGATGAATTACAATATTTTCATTTAATAACTCTAATTGATCACAAACTATATCAACATATTCTTCTCTAGTTAAAAGATGAAATTTATTTTGGTTATAAATATCCTCTAAAGGAGTATTCCTAATGACACTTAACATATGAATCTTTATTCCAGAAATATTTAAATTATTTAAGTATTTAACAGTAGCTAACATATCTTCCTTTGTTTCATTAGGTAATCCATTAATAATATGAACTACTACATTTATTTTTCTTTCTTGTAATTTTTTAAGAGTTGATTCAAAACTTTTTAAATCATGTCCACGATTGATATATTTAAGAGTTTTATCATGCATTGATTGTAAACCTAATTCAACAGTTAAAAAAGTTCTACTATTTAAGTCTGTTAAATAATCTAATGTTTCATCACTAATAGCATCTGATCTAGTAGCAATAGATAAACCAATGACATTATTAAATTTTAATACGGTTTCATATTTTTCTTTTAAAACATCAAGTGGGGCATAGGTGTTTGTATTAGCTTGGAAATAGGCAATATATTTACCAGTATCCCATTTTTTATGCATCATTTTTTTAATATCATCAAATTGATTTTTTAAATCCTTAACAGGGTTTCCGCCAAACTCCCCACTACCATTTGAACAAAATATACAACCTCCAGTTTTTAAATTAGGACATGAAAAGTTACCATTCAAACTTATTTTAAAAACTTTTGTATTGAACTTATTTTTATAATAATAATTTAAAGTATGATATCTTTTATTATCTAGAGAGTATTTAAACATGTGTATCACCAAGAAAAATTATAACATATAAAAAGAACACTAGTAATTAGTATTCTTAATTATTTCTAATAATAATTCATAATTATCATCACTTGCCATTTTGTTTTTACTTATTTTATTACACTTTGTACATTGATAAACTATTTTATAAGTATCTTTTTTAGCTTTTTCAGCTCCAATGGGTTTTAATAAACCTAAACAGTTTTCTGCTCGGTCTCCTGGATTAATATCAACATGCTTAGAATATAAACAATACGGACAATGATTCCTAGCTGTATATCCTAAAGGTTCTACACTTTTATTACATTGCTCGCAGATAAAACTCTCATCTATCATATTAAACTTTTTCATTAAAACCAACCTCAAAACTACGATTATTATAGCATAAAAATAATAGATAAAGCGAAATGGTTGTTTTTATTAATATTTAATGTATAATAACAATAAATTAGGGGTGGTTATGTGAGGAAAATGAAAAATATTATGATTAGTAACTTGCATAAAAAAGATGTTGAAGGTTGTACTACAGATTTTGGTTTGTACTTAAGAAAAAAAGGAGATAAACCTTTTAAAAAAATTTGCAACATTTTTACGAATGCACACATTATAAATAAAGATATGTTGGGTGAAGAAGAAGTTAATGATTTAAATATTGAGAATAATCTAAAATATAAAAAAAACAATATAGTACTAGAAAGATATCCTGAATTAAATTCTGATGAACCGTATATATTTGTATGTAATCATACATGTCCTGAAGATATTGAAACCATTTTGAATATATTAGATCGAAATGCCTACTTAGTATTAGGTTCAATAGAAACATTACAATATAATCGTGATATGTATTCATTATTTTTAAGTGGTATTATTCCTTTTGATATAATGGATCCAGGTCAAAGAAAATTAGTTTTTGAAAAAATGAAAAGGATTATACAATCAAATAGTATTTTTATATTTCCGGAAGGATCACACAACTATACTCCAAACAAATTAATAAATAATTTATTTGATGGACCAGTTAATTTAGCATTACAAACAAACAGAAAAATTGTTGTAGTTACTTTAATTAAAGACAAAGAAAAAAACGTTTCTTATATTGATGTTGGTAATCCGATAGATGTAAAAAGTATAAATGTCAATATGAATGGAGAATTTAGTTCAGCTCATGATGAACAAAAACACTATGTAAAAGGTTTAACTTCAGAAATAAGAGATAATATGGCAACAGCAGCTTATTCTATAATAGAAAGACACTTTAAAACATTGACAAGAAAAGATTATGATAATTTAGAAGAAGAACTTCGAATGATGAATATAGAAGACTCATTTGAACAAATGAAGTGGACGCGTGATATATTTGAAGCTGAGTTTTTAACTAAGAAAACTAAAGAAGATCTTGAACATGAAGAAATTGTAAGAACTTTAAGTAATTTAACTTTAAATCCTAAAGCCTTTGTAGGAAAAGGAAGTAAAGAATGGATTTTAAAAGAATTAGATATAGATAATAAAGATATACCAAATAGAATGCGTCAGCATCTGTTGCTAAAACAAAATAAAAATAAGGTAAAAGTATTAAAAAAATGAATAAATTATATAATTTTATTCTTTTTTTATGTTAAAATGGATTAAGGTGAAAAGATTATGATTGAATATGAAATTCCTTTTGTCTGCTTAATATTCACTGCTTTGTTAAATGTAGTGTTCTTTGCTAAGAAAAAAGTTAAATTAGAAGAAAATTTTTATTTTAAAAATGTTTTAATATTTACATTATTGGTCAATATAACAAATTTTATTTCTCACTATGGTGCTAGTATATATTTAGTTGATACTGTTGATAATTGGTTTACAAATGTTTTTGCAAATATAAATAAACTAGGTTCTTTATTTATCATAATTATTACATTTAATGTTATGTCATATATATTTTATATCAGTTTTGAAAAATACCGAAAAAATATAAAATTGTCAAAATCAATTAAATATATTTTGTATTTTATATTTGGAATTTTATTATTTATATTAGAATTTAATGTTATAAAAATTGGTAATGTAACAAGTGGAGAGGGCTCTGCAGTTACATTAACATTTGTAATAGTTTTTATTAATCTTTTTATTGCTTTTATGGTAGCTTTATTTAATCTTAAAAAGTTTGATAAAAGATATTACTCCATATATATTATAATTCCATTTTTACTTGCTCTTGGTATATTTGTTATGTATCACCCTGAATTTAATATATATGATTTAATATTAGCTTTGTTATGTTACTTAATGTATTTTACGATAGAAAATCCTGATTTAAACATGCTACGTTCTATGGAACTTGCTAAAACTCAAGCAGAGAAAGCAAATGCAGCAAAGTCAGACTTTTTATCAAGTATGTCCCATGAAATAAGAACACCATTAAATGCGATAAAAGGCTTTTCTGAATTAACTGCTGAAACTAGCAACATTAATGAAGCAAATAAAAATGCTAGAGAAGTTATAAAAGCTACTGATATTTTATTAGAAATTATTAATGGAGTTTTAGATATTTCAAAAGTTGAATCTGGTAGTATGGAGATAATAAAAACTGAATATAATCCAATAGAATTATTTAATGATTCATGCAAGATGATAAATGTTAAAATGAAAGAAAAAGGTTTAAAACTAAACATAAATATTGCCAAAGATATTCCTACTACTTTATATGGTGATAAAGCAAATATACAAAAATGTATAATGAATCTATTATCAAATGCAACTAAGTATACAGATGAAGGTCAAGTAGACTTTATTGTTCAGTGCATAAATAAAAATAACTATTGTACATTATATATATTTGTTAAAGATACTGGTAGAGGTATAAGACCTGAGAAAATTAATAGTCTATTTAATAAATTTGAACGTGCTAATGAAGATAGAAACACTACTACTGAAGGAACTGGACTAGGATTAGCTATAACTAAACAACTACTTGAACTCATGGGAGGAAAAGTAGCTGTTGAAAGTATTTATGGCTCAGGTAGTAAATTTACTATAGGAATAAATCAAGAAGTAAAAAATTTTACTCCGAATAATACACCAATCTTTATTCCAGGTGAAAAAGAACAATTAGAAAAAAATGAACAACAAGTTGTAAAAACATCTCCATTAATTAAAACAAGAGAATTTAAAGAATCAAAAGTTCTTATGGTAGATGATAACAACTTAAATTTAAAAGTTTCTGAAAAAATTTTAGATGCCTATAAATTTGAATTAGTATCTTGTAACTCTGCAAAAGAAGTGATTGATAAAATAAATGCAGGCGAAAAATTTGATTTACTACTAATTGATGATATGATGCCTAAAATGAGTGGAACAGAACTAATGCAAATATTAAAAACGCATGGTTATAAAGTTCCCATGGTAGTATTAACTGCAAATGTAATGCGTGGAGAAAAAGAAAAATATTTAAAAGCTGGATTTGATGACTATTTAGGAAAACCTATGGATCGTAAAGAGATAGATAGAGTAATCAATAAATATTTAATACCAACTGATGTCCCTTTATTTAAATAGAAAGTAAAATAATTATTTAAAAACATTTTAAGAACGTTTGTTAGTTTTTAATGTTAACTTTAATGGATGAAAAAAAATATAAGCTATAACTAAAATATTTAATAATGAGCAAATAAGAACTGTTTGGGATGAAGAAGAAGAGAAATACT
>CAYUEQ010000036.1:0-9000 GCA_964443805.1 uncultured Muribaculaceae bacterium | reverse complement strand
AACAATGAAAATTGTTTAAACGATAATTGTAATGAACAAGAAATAATGGTAGAGTTTGAAAGAAAAATAACTACAAAGTCAAGTGGTTCACAAAACGGAGAGTGGTTAACACATCCAGCATTTACCTTTGGAGATAGAGAATTAAGTGGAATTTGGGTAGGAAAATTTACCACAAGCGTTGACTCAACTACTACATGTTATACAACACCAAATGCAACTAATTGTAATTCAAAAACACTAAATCCACGAATTAAACCAAATTTAGATATGTGGAGATATGTAGATGTAGCAATAATGTATAGTGTAAGTCAAAGGATACAAAAAAATAGTATATATGGTTTAAATAGTTATGATAATGCCGATTCCCATATGATGAAAAATATGGAATGGGGAGCAGTAGCATACCTATCTCATAGTAAATATGGGAAATACGGAAATGAAAATTATGTTGGAGAAAACAAACAATTATATATAAATAATTATCGTCCTAATTTAAATCCATATAAAACGTTAACAGGGTGTTCAAGTGGTGCTCCAAATGCAGCAGAAAATAAGTCAACGTGCCCACATCCATATCCAAACCAAACAAATGAAGCACTAGGTGCAAGTACAACTGGAAATATATATGGAGTATATGATATGAGTGGAGGAGTTTACGAATATATGATGGGGAATATGGTTCAAGAAGGAACTGAGTTAGGGACGTTTCATGCTAATTCTTCATCAGGAACATGGGATTCTATTCCAGAATTAAAGTATTATGATAGTTACGATTACGATACAGATGCGTTAACTCATGGAAGAGGACACTTAGGAGATGGAACAAAAGAAACTTTAAAATCATTTGGAACATCAGAAACAGGGGGCTGGTATGGAGATTATGCGCGTTTTCCTAGTATGACCGGCGTCTGGTTTATGCGTGGGGGGATTGCTTACGTTGAGTCTATGGCGGGAGCATTCGCGTTCGCTCGTGGTTCAGGTGGTCCGCACGACAGCTCTGGGTTCAGGTTGGTTTTAGCACTAGAATAATCTGCATTTATGCAGATTTTCTCCCTTAGAAAACATCAGTCAAACGTAAAAGGTATAATATGAAATTGAATAAACTATTGATGAGAGTCTGCACTTTGCGACTCTTTTGATTTAAAGTTGTTTAATGAAAATATTATTGCTATAATTAATATAATAAAGAGGTGTATTGATGGCATATATAAAATATTATGAAATAGAAAACAAAGATTTAAAAAGTATAGTTAAAGCTGATACTGAACTTTTTAACATACCTTACACTTTAACATCTCATCTACCTAATTATAAGATTAAAGCATTTGAGTTTGGTAATGATATTTTTGTAAAAGCGGTAACGAAAGAAGAAATAATAAATAGTTTAGTGGAATCTAAGTTCTATGCTCCACTTGATTCATATATAAATCGTACTATAAAAATGATAGAAACAGGTTTTGTAGATTCGAATACTTTAGAAACAATAAAGGGACATTTAACTACTATTATGAGTCTTAGAAAAGTTGGTAATATATCAAACAAAGAAGTATTAATTAAAACTTATATAAATTTATTTAATGAGATAGAAAATGCAACAGGAGAAACATTTGACTATAAAATTAATTGAGGTTTTGTTAAAAGACATGATAGAATATGAATCAGGTGGTCAAATTGAATTACATCAAAGGAAAATATAGAAATAGTATATATAATAATAGTTCTGGCTATAAAGTCGGACTTTTTCGTGTTAAAGAAACAAATGATAAAGAAATGGATGATTTTTTAAATAAAACTATAACTTTTACAGGTTATTTTGGAGATTTAAATGAAGAAGATACGTATATCTTTTATGGTAAATTAATCGATCATCCTAAGTTCGGTTACCAATATCAAGTCGATAATTATGAAAAAGTAATTCCTGAAGGCAAAGATGCAATAATTGAATTTTTGGCAAGTCCCTTAATAAAAGGATGTGGAGAAAAAACAGCTACTGCTATAGTTGATGTTTTAGGTGAGGATGCAATTGATAAAATAAAAGAAAATAAATCTAATCTTTTGTTAGTGCCTAATATAAGTGAGAAAAGAGCAACTAATATATATAATTCTTTAATAGAATATAGTGGTAGTGATGATACATTGATTTATTTACAATCGCTTGGATTTAGTAATAAAGAAGCATTAAATATTTTTAATGAATACGGAGTAACTATTAAAGAAAAAATAGAAGAAAACATTTATAATATCACTGAAATAATTGATTTTAAAAAAGTTGACAGTTTATATTTGAGATATGGAGAAGTTGACTCTGATATTAGATGTCGAGCATGTATTATTGAAACGATGAAAAGAATTTCTTTTTCATCAGGGGATACATATAGTACAAAGGATGAAATATATTCTTATTTAAAAAATGAGTTTCAAATAATATTAAATGAAGAAGAATTTTTTAATCATTTAAATTATTTGTTGGATGAAGAAAAAATAGTAGTTGAAGAAGATAATTATTATTTATATGAATACTATGATTATGAGAATACAATAGCTGATAGTTTAACAAAAATAAGTTTACTTAAAGATCAGGAATTTAATAATTTAAGTAATGTTTTAACTACTTATGAAAAAGAATTTGGAATTAAATATAGCTCTGATCAAAGAAAAGCCGTTATGGCAGCATTGAAAAATAGAGTTACGATAATAACTGGAGGTCCAGGAACTGGTAAAACTACTATAATAAATGGAATTGTAAAAAGTTATTGTCATTTAAGAAAGTTATCGGCAGATGAAATATTAAGAGATGTTGCATTAATTGCTCCAACTGGAAGAGCAAGTAAGAAGATGAGTGAGTCGACAAATCTACCAGCTATGACAATCCACCGTTATTTAAAATGGAATAAAAGCAATAATTTATTTGCAGTTGATAAATATAATAAAAATAATCATAAACTAATTATAGTAGATGAAATGAGTATGATAGATACTTTATTAATGGCATCATTACTAGATGGAATTAATCATAATGTTCAATTAGTATTAGTTGGGGATTCAAATCAACTACCAAGTGTTGGACCCGGATTGGTTTTAAATGATTTAATAGAATCAAATAAATTTGTTCATATTAATTTAACTGAAATATATCGTCAGAGTAATAATTCTTATATACCAATACTTGCAGATGAAATTAAAAATAAAGAATTAACTACTTATTCTGATAATCATGATGATTATAGCTTTATTAAAACACCTAGTAGTGGAATTAAGAGTATGATTCAACAAATATGTCTTAAATCACTAGAAAAAGACTTAAATGAAGAACATATTCAAGTGCTTGTTCCAATGTATAAAGGAGAAAATGGGATAGATAATTTAAATATAATGCTTCAAGACTTGTTTAATTCAAAAACTAAGAATAAAAAAGAAGTTAAGGTAGGAGAATATACTTTTAGAGAAAATGATAAAATTCTCCAACAAGTTAATGATCCAGATAATAATGTATTTAATGGTGATATAGGATATATTGAAGAGGTATTAAAACCAACTAGTAAAAATAAAAATATTCTACGAGTTAATTTTGATGGTACAGTAGTTGAATATGATAGGGAAGAGTCATATTATTTAAAACATGCCTATGCAATTTCAATTCATAAATCACAAGGTTCAGAATTTGATCATGTAATATTGCCAGTAAGTAGATATTATCATCGAATGTTATACAATAAACTAATCTATACGGGAGTTTCTAGAGCTAAAAAAAGCTTGATTATATTAGGAGAAGAAACAGCATTTTTAATGGCAATAAATAATGATTATAGTAAGGTTAGAAAAACTGGTTTAAAACCCAAATTAATGTATAAATAAACATTTTTAGGTCAAAATATAGATGTAAGGATGTGATTTTATTGAAAGCAAAAAGTGCGGCAATGTTTATGATCGGCGGGATGGGACTTGGAGCAGCAGCAGCTACATTCATGATGTCTAATACCCAAACTAAGTTAAAAGCTCGAAGATTAGTCAATACGGCTGTAGATACTGCTCAAAACAAAATGAACAAACTAAATTAAAGAAAATCCAGAGATGGATTTTTATTTTGTGTTTTTTATTTTGAATGTGATATAATTTTAATAGGATTAAAATTGGAGGAATATTCATGAAAAAAGATAAAGATATTAATTATAATAAATTAAATGAAACACTTACTTTAACAAGTAAATTACTTAAAATATTTTATATTGTAGTAATAGTAGGTATTATATTTTTAACAACTTTAGTATTTAAAGAATGGAAAATATTAGATTTTTTATTAAAACTACTTAAAGTATGCGCACCATTTTTTATTGGATTAGTTATAGCTTGGCTATTAAACCCAATTGTCAACTGGCTTGAAAAAAATGGTTTTAAAAGAATTATAGGTGCAGGATTAATCTATTTAACATTAATAGGAGTTATATTTTTAGTCGTATTAACATTAATTCCTTTAGTCAATGGTCAATTAAACGATCTTATATCGATGATACCTAATATATTTAATAGAGTAGAAGAATTTATAGGTAATATATTTAGTTCTTTAAACAATCTCCAAGGAATAGATGTAACAGCTATTGAAAATAACATTTTTGGGATGTTAGATGATGTTGTTCAAAACATTATTACTAATCTTCCTAATTCATTAGTTAGTCTTATTACTTCATTCTTCTCTGGGATTGGAATATTTTTTATCAGTTTAGTTATCGGTTTTTATCTATTACTTAACTTTAACAGCATTAGTAAAAATTTCTTAAATGTTTTTCCTAAAAGACATAGATATGAACTTACTAAATTAATGGATAAAATTAGTGTTCAATTATATAATTTTGTTCAAGGTTCATTAATTAGCTCATTAGTTATATTTATCGGATGTACTATCGCCTTTATGGTTATTGGCTTAAAAGCCCCAGTCTTATTTGCTTTATTCTGTGCGATAACAAATGTAATTCCATATGTTGGACCTTATATCGGTGCATTACCAGCTATGATAGTTGGGTTTTCACAAGGAACATCAATTGGTATTTTAGTCGGAGTAATGATTGCGTTGATTCAAACTATTGATGGTAATTTAGTTGTTCCAGTAGTTATGAGTAAAAAGTTAAAAATTCATCCGGTATCAATAATGGTTGGATTATTAGTATTTGGATACTTTTTTGGGATTATTGGAATGATAATTGCAACACCAACTATAGCGGTTGCTAAAGAACTAATTATCTTTATAATAAGTAAATATAATTTATTTGATTATGAAGGTACAACAAGAAAAGTATATATTGGAAGAAAAAAAGATGAAAAGAAAGTTTAAAATATTTTTAATTGGTGGTAAGGCATCAAGTGGTAAAAACACTGTTGCAGAAATAATAAAAGAATATTATAAAGAAAAGTCCGAAACTACAGTTATAACTTCATATGCTAAGTATATAAAAACATTTGCTATAGAGTTATTAGAATGGAATGGTTTAGAGGAAAATAAACCTAGAACATTTCTTCAAGATTTAGGTTCAAGCATAAGAGAAGAAATACATACTAAATACTTTTTTACATGTAGAATGATAGATGATATAAAAATATATAGTAACTATGCTGATAATGTAATTGTTTCTGATGTTCGTCTGCCGCTTGAACTAAGTGAAATAAAAAATGAATATAAAAATGTCTATTCGATAAAAGTTAATAGAAATAAAGATAATAATTTAAATGAAATACAAAAAAACCATACTACAGAAACTTCAATTGATAAAATGGATGATTTTGATTATGTTATTGAAAATAGCTCATCACTTGAAAGTTTAAAGAGAGTAGTATATAGTATTTTAGAAGAAATTAATTAATTGAAAGGAATAAATAATGAAGAAGTTAACATCAAATGAACTAAGGAATCTATATTTTGATTTCTTTAAAAAATATAATCACACTCTAGTACCTAGTGCATCGTTAATACCAGAAAACGATCCAACTGTGTTATTTACAACAGCTGGGATGCAACCTCTAGTGCCTTATTTACTAGGAGAAACACATCCAGGCGGAAAAAGGTTAGTAGGGGTTCAAAAATGCTTGAGAACAGTTGATATTGAAGAAATAGGTGATGATACTCATTTAACTAGTTTTGAAATGTTAGGAAACTGGAGTTTAGGAGATTATTTTAAAAAAGAATCTCTAGCAATGAGTATTGAATTTTTAACTAGTAAGAATTATTTAAACATTGATGTAGAAAAGTTATATTTTACATGTTTTGAAGGTGATGAAGATTTTCCTAAAGATATGGAAGCTTATAATGCTTTATTAGAAGAAAATATTGATAAATCGCATATATTCTTTTTACCTAAAGAACATAATTTTTGGATTTTAGGTAGTGGTGTAGGTCCTTGTGGTCCAGATACTGAAATATTTTATGATACAGGGATTATTTGTGATAATAAAGACTGCTCCCCAGCATGTGATTGTGGACGTTATGTAGAAATCTGGAACAATGTGTTTATGGAGTTTTATAAAGATGAGAATGGTAAAGTAACTAAATTAAAAAATGCAAATGTCGATACCGGAATGGGTTTAGATAGAACTTTATATATATTGAATAATCAAAAGAGTGTTTATGATACTGATTTATTTTTTAATTTAAAAGTTAAGTTAGAAGAAATAACTAATAAAAAATATGAAGATAATATGATTTCTTTTAGAATTATAATGGATCATATTAGAACAGGAGTATTTATCTTAGGAGATGTTAATGGTGTTGCACCATCAAATGTTGGTCAAGGCTATATCTTAAGAAGATTACTTAGAAGAGCTATTAGAAATTTAATAAAATTAGAAGTTAATGAAAACTCTTTAACAATTCTAGCTAAAGAAGTAATCAAAGATAATAAAGAGTTTTATCCAGAAATAGAAAAAAACCAAGAATTTATATTTCAAGAACTTGAAAAAGAAGAAACTAAATTTAAAAACACACTAAGATCTGGAGAAAGAATGTTTAATAAAGTAATCAAAAGACTGCAAGGAAATGTAATTAGTGGTGAAGATACATTTAAATTGTTTGATACTTTTGGTTTTCCACTAGAAATGACTATAGAACTTGCTTTAGAACACAACTTAGAGGTTGATGAGGAAGGATTCCATCAAAAGTTTAAAGAACACCAAGAAAGGTCTAAAACTCTTGAAGCAGGGGCCGCTAAAGGGGGACTTGCAGATAATAGTGAGCAAACTATTAAATACCATACACTAACTCATATAATGTTAGCATCACTACAAGATATGTTTGGAGATACTGTTGTTCAAAGAGGAGCTAATATAAATAGTGATAGAGTTAGATTTGATTTTAGTTTCGATCGTAAAATGACTGATGAAGAAAAAGAAGAACTAGAACAAAGAGTAAATGATATTATTAAACAGAATATTCCAGTTACAATGCAAGAGATGAGTTATGATGATGCTAAAGAATTAGGTGCTCATGGTACATTTGATAATAAATATGGTGATACTGTTAAGGTATATACAATTGAAAATGTTTCTGTTGAAATTTGCGGAGGACCACATGTAAAAAACACTGGAGAAATAGGAACATTTAAAATTAAAAAAGAACAATCTTCAGCTGCTGGAGTTAGAAGAATTAGAGCGATATTAGAATAAAATTTAAAGTTAGTATTATACTAACTTTTTATTTAAGTGAGGGAAAAACATGAATAATTTAGAGAAACAAATAAATAAGACATTTGAAAATAAAATAATTAAAATAACACTAAGTAATTTAGTGAATAAAGATTATAAATATCATAAAATAAAAATTGATTATACTAATGAATTTTATTTATTAACTAAATTTACTAAAACTCAAGTATTCCATGAAAATATAACTGATATAATTGCATATATAAATAAACAAATGAATAACTATAAGCAACTAAATGCTTGGGATGAAGGATATGAATACAGTATAAAAATATCTAAAAAAGGAAAAGTGATGTATTCTAAAAATAAACATAATAAGAGTATTGCTACTAAAAACCATAATCGAAAAAAACAATATATCTTACAAGAAGGAACTTTAATAAAACCATTAATTGATATGGGTGTTTTTACTAAAGATGGTAAAATAGTTAATTCAATGTATGACAAATATCGTCAAATTAATAGATTTATCGAAATAATTAATGATTCTATTAAAGATGAATATCAATCATTAAATATAATTGACTTTGGATGCGGTAAATCATATCTAACTTTTATTCTTTATTATTTCTTAACTGAAATAAAAAAACAGATACTAAAATAATCGGACTTGATTTAAAAGAATCAGTTATTAATGAATGTAATACTTTATCAAAAAAATATAACTATGATGGTTTATCTTTTAAAGTAGGTAGTATTGAGGAATATGAAAATGAATTTCCAGTAGATATGGTAATAACACTCCATGCTTGTGATACAGCAACTGATTATGCATTATTTAACGCTATTAAATGGAATGCTAAAATGATTTTCTCAGTTCCTTGTTGTCAGCATGAACTTAATACTCAAATAAAAAGTGATGAGTTTTCTATTATAACTCGATATGGAATAGCTAAAGAAAGAATATCGGCTCTATATACCGATATAATTAGATGTAATTTGCTTGAAGTAATGTCTTATAAAGTTCAACTACTTGAATTTATAGATATAACTTATACACCTAAGAATTTATTAATAAGAGCAGAGCTAACTCATATACCAGATCATATAAAAACCAAATTATTAAAAGAAGTAAATAATTTAAATAAAGAATTTAATTTATCACCAAAACTATATAATATATTAAATGAAAACAATTTATTAAATTGAGAGTTTATAGTATTATCTGCTATCCATAGCATGTTATATATATCTTAAGGTTTAGGTTTTTTTGATTTTTTTGTAGGAATTATTCTACCTTTTTTGCTTGAATAGGATTGCTACACATGGTATTATTCTTATATAAAAGAATAGGGGATGAAAATTGATGAAGTT
>CAYUEQ010000035.1:0-9295 GCA_964443805.1 uncultured Muribaculaceae bacterium | reverse complement strand
ATATTCTCCTTTAGTTTTCTAATTAAATATATCATTTAATAGAGGTTTATTCAAGCTATAGATAATTAAAAAAACACTATTTTTAAAATAGTGTTTTTCTTATTCTTGTACAGCTTCTAATTCTAGTTTACTACTATATATTTTTCCTATTTGGTCATTTTCAGCTTCTTCAGTAAGCCACATTTTTAGTGCATAACTTTTGGTTTCACCTGCTGCTAATTTCCCCTCATATATATAATTGTTGTTCGCTATTATATTATCTATAGTTTGAATAGCAGTAATTTGTGTTCCTTGATTATCAAATAGTACTAACTTTATTAATGAACGATTAGCTACTTCATTTGGACTTATTTCTTCTAAAGCTTCTTTTAATTTTATTTTATATGTCGCTTTTAATGAACCATTGTTTTTAATATCAAACTCAAATTTATCAGTTTGATTTAAACCTGCCTCATCAGTTATTGGATAAGAATTGTTTAATATTAAAGCATTAGTATCATTTACAAAATCTAGCTTTAGATTTCCAACTGTATAAACATTTGTTTCTTCCTGAGTTTTTGTCCTTGCAAAGTAGGCATATGTAAAACCTATCATTGCAATAATAAATATTCCTATTATTCCAAATATCGTTTTTTTATTAATTTTATTTAGCAATTAAATCACCTATCTTTAAAGAAAGTCTATCACACTAAAAATATGTAGTCAAATAAAAATTAGTATTATTTAAATACTAATTTTGTGCATTTTGTTCTGTTGCTTGTTTAAGTAAATATTGAATATAATTTCCATATTGTTTTGATAATTCTGAGTCTTCAATTTTGAAATCATATTTTTTTCTTAAATCAGTCATAGCATCAATTTGGTATGTAGGATTGGTTGCCATTTTTTCTTTAGCAAGTGTTTCTTTAATATCTTTAGTAGCATCTTTTAAAGAAGGTTTAGCCTTTGTATCAGTTTTGAATATAATATGATAACCATGTGTTGTTTTTACTGGTTTTTTTGTATAGTTATTATCTTTTAATTTATATGCTGCTTCCTCAAATTCTGAAACCATAACACCTTTATTAAAGTAACCTAAATCTCCACCTTTTTCAGCACTACCTGTATCATCAGAGTTTTCTTTTGCTAATTTTTCAAAATCCTTAGCAATATCTTTACTTTCTTTTAACTTTTTAATTAAATCTTCTGCTTTTTTCAATGCTTTTTCTTCTGCTTTAATTTGTTCTTCACTTGTCATATTTTCTTTTGTTTCTGGTTTAATTAATATATGACTTGCTTTGATATCCCCAACTAAAGTATCTTTATGATATTTTGATATTTCTTTATCTTTTACTTTTGTTTTAGCATAATCTAAAGTAGCTTTTTCTTTTAAATAGTTAAGTTCTAAGAATTGGACAAATTCTTCTTCACTTGATATACCATAGTAACTTTGAATCACTTGTAAGAATTCTGCTTCTTCTGGATAATATGCTTTTAATTGAGCAATATTATCTTCAACATATTTTGTTTTTTCTTCATCTTCTTTACCATATTCTTTATTTAAAATAATTTTGTCTACCATTTCAATTAATTTCGTAACACCATAAGAATTTTTTAATTCTTCATAAAGTGAATCAACACTAATTGCCGCTTCTTTCTCTAAACTAACAACTGCTTGTTCTCCATTTTGAAGTTCAGCAATCTTTCCACACCCTGTAAGTAGTAATAGACATACACCTAAACAGGTAATTTTTTTAACCATAAGTTATTCCTCCCAACATTAAATATAATAACAAATAAATTTTATAAATACAAGAAGAATACTCACAGAAAAATTGGGAAACCCATACAATATTATGAAAAGACAAAAAAGGAGGAATGATTTATGAATCGTAGTGGATGTTTAGGACCAGCAATAATCCTAGTCCTGTTCATTTTATTAATAATCATAGTAGGAGCATTTATCTAGTCTTTAAAATATAGGAGGTGTGCTTATGAGTTGTTGTGAAAATAAAGAAAAGAAAAAATGTAATAAAAATACTTGTGGTATAGATAGTGGACTATTTATTATTGTCTTATTTATTTTATTAGCAATTATTCTTGGTCCCATAACGTTTTATTAAGAGGAGATGTTCCTCTTTTTATTTACCCTGTTATATGTTATTATTTATTTAGAATAAAAGGTGATAACAATGTTTGGAAAAGTAATAAGTATAAACGATAATGTTGTAATAATACAAAACAACAAAGGAAAAACTGAAGCTAATTTATTAAATATTCATCTAGCTTTTGATGAGCACAATAAAAAAGCAATCGGTGAAATAATATCGATATCAGATACTACAATTAAAATATTATTAGTTGGAGAAATAAATAATAGAGGAACTTTTACCGCTGGAGTGATTAAAAAACCAACATTCACTTCTCCGCCCCGAATAGTTTATAAAAGTGAGCTAGAAGCTATTTTGGGTAGTCAAGATATTTCTAGTAAAGAAAATTTATATTTTGGTAATTCAACTATATATGAAAATTATAAAGTAAGTGCCAATATCAATGATTTTTTCTCCAATCATTTTGCTGTTGTTGGAAATACTGGAAGTGGAAAAAGTTGTGTAGTAGCTAGAATATTACAAAATTTATTTTATCATAATGATATCTCTTTACCAGAAAATGCTCGTATAGTTTTATTTGATGTTTACGGTGAATATAACAATGCATTTTCTAAACTATCTAATATCGGTAATATAAGAGCTAAAAGTTATACAACAAAACTAGATAAATTCCAAACCGATATAATTAAAATTCCACCTCATTTTCTTGAGGTTGATGATTATGCTTTATTACTCGGTGCTAATGATGTAACTCAATTACCAATAATTGAACAAGCAATAAAGTTGGTATATATATTTAATAATCCAAGTGAGCAAGCTACTAATTTTAAAAATGATATTATCGCTAAATCAGTTTTAGATATTTTATCTAGCGGAAAACCAGCTACTCAAATAAGAGATCAAGTTATAGCAGTACTTACTAATTACAATACCAGTACTTTAAATTTAGAAACTATTATTGCTCAACCAGGATATAACCGAACATTAAAACAATGTTTAAATATCGATTCACAAGGAAAACTTAATTCTGTTGCTGCTGTTGTAGATTTTCTTTCTAAATATACTGAAGTTGATTTAGATGATATCGAAAAACCAGAAAATCTAAATTACAGTTTAGATGATCTTTACTATGCATTAGAATTTGCTTTAATTAGTGAAGGTGCTTGGTCAAATAATGTTGTCTTTGAAAAAGCTAATGTTTTAAAGGTAAGATTGAAATCTATTATTAATAGTAATACTAAAAAAATATTTGAAGTTGATAAATATATGAACAAAGGACACTACATTCAAAAGTTATTTAAAGCTAATGATGGATTACCTGCACAAATCATTAATCTAAATTTTAATTATATCGATGAACGTCTTGCTAAAGTATTAACTAAAATATTTGCCAAATTGTTTTTTACTTATTTAACTAATTTAGCAGAACGTGGTTCATATCCAATTCATATGATTTTAGAAGAGGCCCATCGTTATGTTCAAATAGATAATGATGTTGAAATTCTCGGTTATAATATATTTGATCGAATAACTAAAGAAGGAAGAAAGTATGGAATGCTTCTAGGTTTTATAACACAAAGACCTAGTGAATTATCTACTATCGCCCTATCTCAAGTTTCAAACTTTGTTGTTCTTAGAATGTTTCATCCAGAAGATATTTCTATAATTTCATCAATATCTTCAAACGTAAATAAAGAGACTATAACCCAAATTAAGTCTCTTCATCCAGGAACTGGTTTAGTCTTCGGAACAGCATTTAAACTACCTTTAATAGCATCATTTGAACTCCCTGATCCAATGCCAGAAAGTACGAATGTTGATATAACTAATCGTTGGTATTAATTATTTCTCCAATCTCTTCTGTATCAAAACCTTTTTGATACAGTTTATTTTTTATCTGATATTCAAGTTCTCTATCTTTATATTTTTTTTCTAACTTTGTTTTAATTTTAAAATATTCTTTTTTTAATATATCAGGATTTTTCAAATTAACTTCATTAAGTATTAATTGTATTAATTCTTTTGAGTAACCTAAATAAATTAAATCAACAAGTATTTTTTCTTTTAAAATACGTGCTCCTTTATTTCTATTACTAGTTACTTTCTTTTTAATTAGTTTTTTTATTCTATCTATCCAAACATTTTCTTTTATTTCATCTAAGTATTTATATATATCTTCATCTTTAAAATCTAAGTTTTTTAATTCTTTTAAAATTTTATTAGGACCTTTTTTACTTAAGTTTATAGCATCATTTACGTATGCATTAATGTATACTTCGTTATTTAAATATCCCTGATGTTTTAAATCTTTTATTGTGTTATTAATAATATTAGAATCATATTCTAATTTAGCTAAGTATTTATTTATTTCTTTTTCTGCTCTTATTTTTCTATTTATATATTTTAATGCTTTATAATATGCCTCTTTTGAATCATTATATTTTTTTATTTCAATCATTAATTTTTCATCTATATCATTATAAGAAAGTAAATTGTACTTAACGATAACATCATCATATAAATTAATTTTTTCATCATTTTCAAAAATTAATTCATACCTATTATCTCTTAATTTTTTATATTTTTTTATTTTCATAGCATCACCAAATTAATTATAGCATTATATAAACATTTGTTCTAGGTGTTTTTAGTAGACAAATCTAGTTGTTTAACATCATATATTCGAAACTTTTAAAATTGTTACTAAAAAATAGGTTTTTGATATAAGAACATTTCAATTATGAGAATATATTAAGATAGATGAAAGGAGATTAAAAAATATATGTCTTGTTATATTAACAATAGTGTTAGTAATAGATCCGGAGATTGTATTACTAACTTACTAAGAAAAATAGACAATTTACAAAGAAGAGCAGTTAAAAAAGAAGATGAATCATGCGCTAGAGATTATTTAGGCAATCCAGGACTTTGTTTTTATAATACTCGCCCAGTAATATTATCAAATGCTAATAATATCCCATTTGAATTCCCTATCAACAATACTATGAGTTGTGGAGACGACGTTATCAACTCTTGTATTTT
The DNA here is from genome assembly GCA_964443805.1 of uncultured Muribaculaceae bacterium. Classification (GTDB taxonomy): domain Bacteria; phylum Bacillota_I; class Bacilli_A; order RF39; family UBA660; genus CAYUEQ01. The sequence continues at coordinate 4,163 of CAYUEQ010000035.1, read as the reverse complement.
AAGAATAGAAAAAGTAGCAAATGGATGTACTACTTGCCGTGTCTTAATCGAAACTACTGACAATGAGTATGAAGGAACCAACTCTTTTGTAACAATCAATAATTCTTGCATCTGTTCTGTTAGATGTCTACCTGATACATACTTAGATATTTGCTTCTAAAAAATAAAACGTAAAATAATACATAAATATTCTTCCTATAAAAAAAAGACCTTATGGTCTTTTTTTGCGATATTTTTTACATGCATCGTCTAAATCTTTAAGTAAATTTTCTATATCACTTTCATCTTTAATTCGAGCACCACTGGCAAATTTATGTCCACCACCATTGTACTTAGCTGCTATATTATTTATAATTGGTCCTCTTGAACGGATATTTATTTTATAAACTTCGTTTTTTTCGTCGTAGACAATAAAAGTCCAAACTAATATTTCCTTAATATAATTAAAATTATTTACCATATTAGATGCAGATGATGTATCTACTTTGTATTCTTCAATATCTTCTTTTTTAATTTTTAAATGGGCAAAACCATTATCGCTAACATTTAAATTTAAAGTAATAAAACTTTGAAATCTAACTTCGTTTAGTGGTCTTAAATATAAATTATTATATTGCTCTTGAAAATTAATATTATAGTTTTTTAATAATTTACTTACTACCTCAAAAGTTTCTACTGATGTATAATCAAGTAAAAATCTTTCACTGTCAGAAACTATTCCGACAAATAGTTTAGATGCAATTACATCATCCATTTTTAATTTAGAATTAAAGATTAATTTTGCTACCATTTGGCAAGTACTAGATGCCGATGGATCAATCCAATCAATTGAACCTTCTGGTTCTTCAAAAGGATGATGATCGATTTTAATAACTTCGCTATATTCGATATCATCTAAATCATCTGCTCGCTTAACATTAGGTAAATCTAACATTATCAATAACGGATTATTTAATTCTAAATTTTTAGCTTTATCTAATCGTCCTAGAAACTTAAATCGAGATACACTTTTTCCGATAGCATAAACTTTTTTATCAGGAAAAGTTAATTTAATAGAATCTCTAAGAGCAATCTGGCTCGCTACTGCATCAGGATCTGGTCCAACATGTCTTACTATTATAATTTCATCGTATTCTTTAATCTTCTTGTATATATTTTTGATAATCCCTCTCAAAGCGATAATCACTCCTCTACTTATTTATAATTTCAAATGTATCTAATGCAATCATTAACTCTTCATTTGTTGGTACTACATAAACATCTATTTTAGAAGACTCATCAGATACTTTTTTAAATTTTCCTCTAACATCATTAGCTTCATCATTTAGTGATACACCTAATGATTTTATTCTATCGACAACCATTTGACGAGTAAGTTTACTGTTTTCTCCAATACCAGCAGTAAAGCAGATGACATCTGCACCGTCAAGTAAATTGTTATACATAGCTATATAATTAGCTACTTTTTGACTGCTTATATCTTGAGTTAAAATAGCTCTTTCGTTATTTTTTTCTGCAGCAATTTCAACATCTCTTGAATCATTTGAAAGTCCACTTATTCCTAAAAGTCCGCTTTTTTTGTTTAGAGCATTCATAACTTCATCTAAGCTCATATCACTTTTTTCCATTACGTATGGAATAATACTTGCATCAATATCTCCACATCTTGTTCCCATTACAACTCCTGCAAGTGGTGTAAAGCCCATTGTAGTATCAATTACTTCACCATTTTTAATTGCGCTTATCGATGCTCCATTACCTAAATGACAAGAAATAACTTTTAAGTCTTTATTATTTAATTCTTCACTAATTGTTTGATAGATATATCTGTGTGATGTTCCATGAAAACCATATTTTCTAACACCATATTTTTCATACCATTCATATGGTACTGCATATAGATATTCTGTTTCTTTCATTGTTTGATGAAATGCTGTATCAAATACAGCTATATTAGGAATACTATCTGAATAATCTTTAAAAGCTTTAATTCCGACAACATTAGCTGGATTATGTAATGGTGCTAAATCAGAAAATCTTTCTAAATCATTAATAACTTCTTCTGTTATTAATACTGAACTAGAATATTTATCTGCACCATGTACTACACGATGACCAATTCCATCAATTTCATTTAATGATGCAATTACTTTATTTTCAACTAATTCATCAATTAAAATTTTAACTGCTTCACTATGATTTTTTAAATCTACTTCTTTTTTTGTTTTAGATCCATTTCTTTTAATAGTATAAAAACTATTATCTAAACCAATTCTTTCAAAAACTCCATTAATTAACTCTTCATTTTCTGGTAATTCAAATAATGTAAATTTTAAAGATGAACTACCTGCATTTACTGATAATATTTTCATGTCTTTCCCACCTCACATATTTAATTATACAAAGAAAAAGGATTTTTATCTATCCTTTTACTTAAATTTCTTGAACTACTGCTATAATCATCGGTTTACAACCAGTTTCATTATATAAATATCTACTTAAGTCTTCTCTTATTTCTGTTTTAATTTTTGTATAGTCAACATAAGTATTAGTTTTATTTCTTTCAATTACATCTAAAGATATCTTTTTAATTTCATCAATCATTTCTTTAGAATCTTTAACATAGATAAATCCTCTAGTTGTTACTTCTGGTCCAACAATTATTGCTTTTCCTTTTTTCTTAATAGTTGCACTAATTAAAACAATTCCGTTTTCCGATAACATTTCACGATCTTTAACAACTAATTCTCCAATATCATCAGTACTCTTACCATCGATTAAAATATCATTAACTTTAACTTTTTCTACTCTATCAACAAACTTACCATTATCAATATGGATAACTTCACCATTTTGTTTTAAAAATATATTTTCAGCAGGTATTTTTAAAGCACTAGCAATATTAGCATTACCTACCATATAACGATATTCACCCTTAACTGGTATATAGTATTTTGGATTTAATAATCTAATCATTAACATTAGATCTTCTTTTGATGCATGTAATACTATATTTTTATCTTTAGGTATAACTACAGAAGAAGCTCCTACACGTGCTATATCATCTTGAATCTTAACAAATTTTTTCTCATTACTATCACTTCTAGGAACTGAGAACACAATTAAGTCATCTTCTTTTAAATTTATAAATTTATCATAGCCACGTAATATTTTTTCAACAGCAGCATATTGTTTTTCTTTTTGATCACTAATTAATAAGACAGAATCTTTATCATCAACATTTGATAAATCTCCTAAAATATTATCGTTAAATTCTAAATACCCTTCTTTTTTAGCAAAAGAAATCATATTCTGTAACACTTTACCCATAATAACTATCTTACGATTAGTATTTTTAACTGCTTCAAATATCTCACTTATAGTATATAAATGATTAGGCAGTACAGTAAACATAACTCTTTTATCATGTTTATTTATCGTATCACGATAAAAGTTTTTTAAACGATGTGAAGGTGATGTAAATCCAGCTTTCTCTGAAAATACAGATTCACTTAATAATGCCAGTACTCCCTGCTTACCTACATAAGCAATTTTACCTAAATCCATTCCATAAGGACCCATCATTGCTGGATCGATAACAAAGTCTCCGGTATAACATATCGCACCATCTTTAGTATTTAAAACATACATAACACTATCTGGAGCAGAATGAGAAATACTCACTGGAAAAACACTTACATTTCTAAAATTAATCTTCTTATGTGGTGTAATTTCAACAATATTTTTCTCTGGTACTCCTTCATCAAGCAACATATATTTTGTAAACTTAGTTGCATGGATTTTTAAATTAGGAATTGCTAGTAATAATTCATCAACAGCACCCATCGCCTCATAATGACCATGAGTTATAAATACTCCTTTAATTCTCTTTTTATTTTGAACTAAAAACTCAAAATCTGGAATTATATAATCAATACCAAATAAATTCTCATTAGCAAACTTAATACCTACATCAAATACAAATAAATCATTATCTACATCTATAACATAGAGATTCTTTCCCTTTTCATCTAATCCACCCAAACTAAAAATTTTTATCTTACTCATAAACTTATCTCTCATTTCTATTATTTATTAAAAAAGTTCTCTTCAGTAGAATAAGTATAACAAAAAAATAATGGAATGTCCATTATTTTGTGTTT
>CAYUEQ010000034.1:0-10511 GCA_964443805.1 uncultured Muribaculaceae bacterium | reverse complement strand
GTTCTTGGTGTTTGACTAAGTGCATAAAATATGATAGGATTATTTAGATGTTTAACAAAAAGGAGGAAGACAAATATGGCAAAGAATGTATCAAAAAGAGTTACAAAATTTATGAATAAAAGATCTCATGCTTTAAATACAACTAAAAGAGAACAAAAATTAAATTTACAAACTGTAAAAATAGATGGTAAAAAAGTACGTTTGAGTAGTAAAGAAATTAAAAGTTTAAAAAAATCAGCTTAATTTGTCGCTCTATAAAACTCTAATTCAAATGAATTAGGGTTTATTTATTTTAAAAAGTTTATTTGTTTATCAAAGTTATTTTCATTACAGACAAATGATCCACTTACAATTTGGTCTGCTCCTGCTTCTTTAACTAATTTAGATGTTTCTTCATTGATACCACCATCAACACTTATAATATAGTTGTAAGTGTTTTTTAAATCATTTAATTCAGCTATTTTAGTTAGAATAGAATTCATAAATTCTTGTCCACCTTTGCCTGGTTCAACACTCATAACTAAAACTAAGTCTAAATGTTCTAAATATGGGGTGATTTCTTTTATAGCAGTCGTAGGTTTTATTGACATTCCAACTTTTATACCTAGCTTTTTAATTTCATTTATAATTGGTGTTGGGTTTTTAACTGCTTCAAAGTGAAATGTTAAATATTCAGTATTTAAATAAGCAAAGGTATCTAAATAATTTAATGGTTTATCAACCATTAGATGGACATCTAATGGTTTTGTTGTATCTTTTAACAATTCATTAATTTTACTTGGAGTAAAGTTTTTGTTTTCAACAAATTTACCATCCATTAAATCTATATGTATATAGTCTGCTATTGAATCATCTATTTTTTTTATTGTTTCCTTAGTATTAAATTTACTTGAAAGAAACGATACTGACACTTTCAATTTATTCACCTATTTCTTTTATAATTTTTAAATAATTTTCATATCTTGATTTTAGTATTTCTTTATTATTAACTGCATCTTTAATCGCACACTCTGTTTCATTAATATGCATACAGTCTTTAAATTCACATTGATAGTTATTAAATTCATAGAAGGTATTTTTTATATTTTCTTTTTCATAATCTTTAAAGTTGAGTGATGAAAATCCTGGAGTATCAGCTATTAAACAATTTTCTATTTCAAATAACTCCACATGTCTTGTAGTGTGGACTCCTCGACCTAAACTTTTAGATATTTTTTGGGTTTTTAAATTTAAATCATTATCTAAAAAGTTTAGTAAAGTAGATTTTCCAACTCCACTTTGCCCAGTAAGCACTGATATATCATTTTTTATTAAAGAAAATAATTTCTTATCTTCTGTATTATTTATTACTTGATAACCGACTGATTGATAGTATTTTTTAATAATTTCTATATCTTTTAGTTCTTGATCATTTAACAAATCTACTTTAGTTAAAATAATTATTGGTTGGATATTATTTAATTTAATTAATGTTAGTTGTTTATCGAGTAAATTAAGTGATAAATTCGGTTCTTTAACACTAGTTATAATAAGTGCATTATCAACATTTGCAATAGATGGTCTTGTTAACTCGTTTTTTCTTTTTTTAATTTCAATAATATAATTGTTTTTTATATCAACTACTACATTATCACCTACTAAAGGAGAAATTCCATCTTTACGAAATCTCCCTCTAGCACGACAGTCATATTTAACTGAATTAATATCAACCGTATATAAATTACTAATAATTCTTACTATTTTTCCATTCATATTATTCTAATAACTCTTCTACATTTGGGTCGATTTCTTCTTCATTAATAGCAACAATTATTCTTAGAGATGTTCCGCTAACAATTCTAGTTCCTGCTGCTCTACTTTGACTTATTATATCGCCTTCTTTATAAGCATTTGTTTCTTGTTTTTCAATAGTTAAATTAATATTGTATTCAACTGCAAAGTCTTCTACTTCGTTAGCTGACCAACCTTCTTTGATAAAATCAGGAAAAGTGGAAACTATATCAGGAATAAATAGAGTAACTGTATCTCCTTCTTTAACTGATTTTCCTGCTTTAGGACTTTGTTCAATTATTTGACCATCTTTATAGTCAGCTGGATTAGATACTTCTATTTTCTCAATTACGACATTAATATTTGATACTTCTAAATCAGCTTTTATCGTAACATAATTTCTTCCCGTATAATCGTCTAGTTCTAATTGAACCCTACCTAAAGATTGATATAAAGTAATCTCAGTTCCTTTTTTTACTGTTCTTCCCCCTTCAGGGTCAGTTTTTACTACTAAATCTTCATCAATATCATTACTGACTATTTTTATAATATCCGCCGCAACTTTAAATCCTTCTTTTTTCAAAGCTTTTTCTGCATCGAGAACACTCATTGTTGATACATCTGGAACTTCAACATCTGGTTTGCTTGATAATTTAGGTATTAAAATTACTAAAGAAGTTATTATTATTACTAAACCAGCAAAGATAGTACCTAGTATAATTAACAATTTATTTTGTTTCTTTAAGTCTCCTTTATTGATTTGAATAGCTATTTTTTCTTCTCCAGTTTCTTCATCTTTAGTTTTTTTAATATTACTTAAATCTAATTCACCTTCATCATGTTCATAAATATACATCGGTTCATCTTCTCTTGAATCGTCCATTGCTGTTTTTAAATCTTCATACATTTCACGAGCATCGTTATATCGATTATCTGGATTTTTAGCTGTAGATTTTAAAATTATATTTTCTATACTTTGTGGTATATTCGGTAATTCTTCTCTAATACTTGGAAGCGGTTCTTTTAAATGTTTTAATGCTATTTCAACTGCATTATCCCCTCGATAAGGTAGTTTAGCAGTCAATAATTCATACATTAAAATTCCCATTGAATAAATATCACTTTTAATTGTTGAACCTCTACCATTAGCTTGTTCTGGTGGTAAGTAGTGAACTGATCCCATCACTGAATTAGTTTGGGTTAATTGGGTTGAGTTTAAAGCCATCGCTATCCCAAAGTCAGTTATTTTAACAACACCGTTTTCTAAAATCATAATGTTTTGTGGTTTTATATCACGATGAATTATATATGAATCATGAGCATGGGCCATTCCTTCACTTATTTGTAACATAATATCTATTACTTCTGATATTGTCAGTTGGCCTCTTTTTTTAATTAATTGTTTTAGATGACTTCCTTCAATATACTCCATAACAATATAGTACTGTCCATTGTCTTCACCTACATCGTATACTTCAACAATATTAGGATGCGAAAGACTTGATGCTGAAAGAGCTTCTCTTTGAAAACGACGTAAAAATTTTTCGTCGTTAGATAAATCCCCACGTAAAACTTTTACTGCTACTTTTCTATCTAGTATCATATCGTAGGCAAGGTAGACATTGGCCATTCCACCTTCACCTATTGCTTTTACAATCTGATAACGATCACTAATCTTCTGCCCCTTCATTATCATTGTTTTTCACACCCTTCATTTCTAACCAAATAGGCAATTGAAATATTGTCTGTGCCACCCCTAGCATTACTCTTCCTTACTAATTTACTTATTTGTTCTTCAATTGATAGATCTTTGTCAATTAAAACATTTTCTATTTGTTGTTTTGTTAACATATTTGTTAAACCATCACTACATAATAGTATGGCATCTGCACCATTAAAATCTAGAACATCAAATTTATCTAATTCTATTTTTTCAGCGGCTCCAATTGCTTTCATTAAGACATTTTTTTTAGGATGAAAAGCTGCTTCTTCTTCGGTTAAATCACCTGCATCTACAAGTAGGTTAACAAGAGTGTGATCTTTTGTTACTTTATGTAATTTATCTCCTTTTAAAATAAAGCCAGAAGAATCCCCAACATTACCAAAAATCAAAAATTCTTTTGTTAATAGTGCTAAAACTATCGTAGTCCCCATTCCTGTTGAATCAGAATGTTCATTAGCATATTCTAATACTTTATTATTAATTTCTTCTATATTTTCGTTTAACCAATTAACAGCATCTGATTTACTTCCAATCGAACTGGATTCGCTAAATTTTTTTCCTAAATGAGTTACCGCAATTGACGATGCGACTTCACCTGCACGGTGTCCTCCCATTCCATCGGCAACAATCATTAAATGTTCATTAGATTCATTTTTAACTATTGTTACACTATCTTCGTTGTGATCACGAATATTTCCTTTGTCAGTTAAATAGAAAGCTTTCATTTATTCCACCTCACTAGCTCTTAGTTGACCACAAGCTGCTGTAATCTTCGATCCAAACTCTCTTCTAGTCGTTACATTAATTTTATTCTTGATAAGTATATCATAAAACGAGCGTATTTGCATCTTTTTACTCTTCTGAAATTCACTACTACTTGTTTCATTATATGGGATTAAATTGACATAAACATTTTTTCCTTTTATCAACTTAATTAATTCTAACGCACAATCCTCTGTATCGTTAATTCCACTTAGTAATAAGTATTCAATCGTTACTCTTCTTCCTGTTTTTTCAATGTAATTATCTAGAGCATTCATTACTTCTTTTAATTTATAAGCATTTGCAACTGGCATTAAACTACTTCTTAAATCATCATTTGGTGCATGCAGTGATAAAGCTAAATTGACTTGAATATTTTCATCAGCAAATTTATTAATGCCTGGAACCAATCCACAGGTAGATATTGTAATATGCCTTGCACCTATTGCTAAACTATAGGGGTTATTAATAATTCTAATAAATTTCATAACATTATCATAATTATCAAATGGTTCTCCAATTCCCATAATTACAACACTACTAATCCTTGATTTTATATCTTCTTCAACTAGAATTATTTGTTCAACTATTTCGCCTGGTAATAAATCTCTTACTTTTTTTAACTTACCAGATTCACAAAAAGAACATCCCATATTACATCCTATTTGACTAGATACACAGATAGAATTACCGTATTCTTGTTTCATTAAAACTGCTTCTATTAAATGATTATCACTTAATTCAAATAAATATTTAATAACATCTATATCTTCTTCTTTTTTCTTTAATTTTATCTTCCCAACATAAAAATCTTCTTCTATTTTTTCAATTAAATTTTTACTTAGATTTGACATCTTTTTAAAGTCTAGTTCTTTTTTTCGATAGATCCAGTCATAAATCTGTTTTGCATGAAATGGTTTATAATCTTTTTCTATCAAATATTTTTCTAATTCTTCGATTGTTTTATCATATATATTCATATTTTTACTCCAATTTAATTATAGCATCTTTTTTGAATAAACATGTTCTTTTTCAGGTTTTTGTACATCTTCTTTAACTTTCTTTAAATATTCTATTTTTTCTCTAGTTAAAGTTGTTTTTTCTAATTCCTCTTCTTTTATCTCTTTTATCTCTTCTTCAACAATTATTTCTTCTTCTAAATTCTTTTTTTCCTTAACTGCTTTTTTTAGATAACTCCCCACAGTTGCAACTTGCAATACACCAGTCGTACCAATCATTGTCATTAATAAAGTTTTTGGCACCCTAGTAATAGAAGATAACATTACAAGTGCAAAAGTAAATTTTAATGGCCATTCTTTAATTCTACCTACTAAAGACGATTTCATATCTTCAGCTTTTAAAACAGTTTTACGATAATAAGTAATCACTCCTGTTAATCCTTCAGCAGCAAGGAGTGATATTATTGCTATTCCTCCAAGTTTAAAACCTATTAACCCACCAATTAAAGTTAAAAATTTATCCGATATCGCATCAAAAGAAGCACCAGTTTTAGTACACTGATTTAACTTTCTTGCTGCAGCACCATCAACCCAATCAGTTAAAGAAGCAACTGAATAAGTTATCAACATCGCGACTTCTTTTTCACCAAAAAACAATCCAAGCGATGCTAGACCTAATATCACTCTAATTCCAGTAATAGTGTTAGGAATTGGAGCTTTCTTTAAATCATTTCTTATTTTTTCTTTCATACCTAATCCCCTACATTAGAAAAATTTAAATCATATATAACTTCATTATAATTAATATATACATTATATATTTCTTTGTTATCAGTTCTTAAAATAATTTCATATTTATTATCTTCGATATTAAAAGTATAATTATATTCTTTTTTGCCTTCTCTATTTGTAATTAAAGTAGATTTATCTTTAATAATATCTAAAACATATTTAATATCGAGTAAATTATTATCGATATTTTCATAAAGATTATCTACTATAATTTTTTCTCCTAACACAGTTTCATATACTCCGCTATCATCAATAAAATATTTAGTTGTTTTTTCTATAGTTTCTTTGGTACCTTCGTTTTCATTATTAACAAAAGCCCCTTTAAAAATTGTTTTAGTACCATCAGTAAATACAACTATATGTTCATATTGGTAATTGTTTTCTTTTAAATAATCTTTCATATCTTGAATAGTAATTTTTTTAACTTCTTTTTTACTAACAGAATCTGCAGTTGATGCTGCACTAATAGTTAAAAGTATAAATCCAATAAAAATAAAATATAATAGTAATTTAATACCAGCTTTAGATTGAGGATTTTCCCATAATTTTTGAAAAGTGGTTTTTTCTTTATCTTTATTTTCCATTATTAACAACCTTCCCAATTAAACTTATCTTTACTCCTCTTAAATAATCACTTATTAACATTTCTTTTTTGCCCGATCTTTTAATTTTAGTTATATAAAGTATTCCATCAGTACATGCTATACCAAGAGAATCTTTTCTAATATCACAAATAGTACTTATTTTTTTATTATGTTCTACTTGTTCATAATAACTTTCTAATACTTTTATTTCTTCACCATCAAGCTGCATATATGCAAGTGGCCAAGGGTTTAAACCTCTTATTTGATTATATACATTTTTAACACTTTTATTAAAGTTAATCAATTCTTCTTCTCGTTTAACATTAAAAGCATAAGAAGCAATACTACTGTCTTGTTTAACTCTTTTATTATTTTTTTTAAAAATATCTGGTAATGTTTTAATTAATAAACTTGATCCCACTGATGAAAGTTTATCATGTAAAATACCAACATTATCACTTTCTTCTATTATAACTTCTTCTTGAGATATTATATCTCCAGTATCCATTTTTTCATCCATATACATGATCGTTATTCCTGTTTTATTATGTCCTTCAATTATTGCTTTATGAATAGGAGCGCCGCCTCTTAATTTTGGCAGTAAAGATGCATGAACATTAATACAGCCAAACTCAGGATAAGAAAGAAGTTCCTTAGATATTATTTGACCATAGGCGCAGGTAATAATAATATCAGGAGATAAATCAATAATACTTTGATAATCCGTTTTTATATTAGTAGGTTGTAATACCGGAATATTGTTTTTAAGTCCGTATTCTTTAACCGGCGAAAATTTTATTTCTTTTTTTCTACCTACTCTTTTATCAGGTTGAGTTACAATTGCAATTACTTGATAGTTTTTCACAAGTGAAGATAAAACTGGAACACTGAATTCTGGTGTACCCATAAACACAATTTTCTTTTCTTTCATTGCAATCACCTATAAATAGTATATCTTAATATCATTAAATTCACAATAATTTATTACAAATACAATTAAAAAGAGAATTAATTCTCTTTTTAAAATTCACTACTTATTAAATTTTATACAAAAAAAAAAGAATTAATATAAAAATTCTATTTTTTATAAACGTAATGGATTAAAATCAAATTCTATATTTACATCTTTGTTTAATGTATATAGTTCATCTAATTCTTTTAATGTTTGAATTATTTTATCGTCATATTTATATTTAATTACTATTTGAAAACGATATATACTTCCTACTTTAAACATGTTTGCAGTTGATGGTCCTAAAACCGTTGACTTTTTATTTATTTTCGTCTTTATATAATTAGTTATTTTAGTTGCATCTTTAGAAGCCTTATTATAATCTTTAGAAGTTACTTTAACACCTATTAAATAATAATAAGGTGGGTAGGAAAGAGTTCTTCTAATACTCATTTCTTTTTTAAAAAAGTTAAGATAATCTGATTTACCAATATATTCAAATACATAGTTATCTGGATTAAATGTTTGAATAATTACCTCACCTTTTAATTCAGCTCTACCTGCTCTGCCACTTACTTGGTTTAATAAAGAAAAGGTTTTTTCGCTACTTCTAAAATCTGGTATGTTTAGTGTAGTATCGGCATTAATAACACCAACTAATGTTACTTTAGGAAAATCAAGTCCTTTAGCAATCATTTGAGTACCCACTAAAATATCATATTTTTCATCATAAAAACTACTTATTATTTTTTCATGACTGCCTTTTCTAGTTGTAGTATCAGCATCCATTCTGATAACTCTTGCATCAGGAAATAAATTATTAATTTCTTGTTCTAACTTTTCAGTTCCTAGTCCTAAATAATTTAATGCTTCTTGTTTACATTCAGGACAATTACTATCTTTAGACACACAGTATCCACAGTAATGACATCTTAGATTATTAGTCGACTTATGATAAGTCAACGTTATTTCACACTCAGGACATTTATAAGTAAAGCCACAGTTTTGACACGAAACAAAAGTAGAAAATCCTCTTCTGTTTAACAATATTATAATTTGTTCTTTCTTATTTAATTTTTCTCTTATCTTTTTTTGTAATAAATCACTAAATATTGTATTTCTTTTTTTCATTTCTTTAGCCATATCAATTAAATAAACATCAGGTAGAATGGATTCTCCTATTCTTTTGTTTAGAAATATTAATTGATAGTTTCCTTTAACAGCTCTAGCCATTGATTCAAGTGATGGAGTTGCACTTCCAAGAACTAATGGGACATTATGATATTTAGCTCTAAATTGTGCCATATCAAGAGCATGGTATCTGGGATTATTATCTTGTTTATAATTTTCAGAATGTTCTTCGTCAATAATGATTATTCCAATATCTTCAAGAGGAACAAATATTGCACTTCTGGTACCAACTACTATTTTTACCTCTCCACGCATTATTTTTAAGTATTCATCATACTTTTCTCCAGCTGATAATGCACTATGAAAAATAGCAACTTGATTTCCAAACCTCTCATAAAATCTTTTAACTATTTGAGCAGTTAAACTTATCTCAGGCACTAACATAATTGCAGTTTTATTGTTTTTTATTACATTATCAATTAAATGAATATATACTTCAGTTTTACCTGAACCAGTAACTCCATTAATTAAATATGTATTATATTCTTCTTTTTTTTCAATAATTTTCTTATATGCTTGTTCTTGTTCAGCAGTTAAATGTTTATGTTTATCTAAATCTATATTGTCTTTATTAATTCGATATTTTTGGACCTGAACTTCTTTTACTAACTCAAAAGTTAATAATTGATTTAACGCAGCACCTGCTATTTCTTTTTTTAATATTTTACTTTTAGTTAAAATATTAAGTATTTCTTTTTGTCTTGGTCTATTGTATTTATTTACATATTCATCAATTTCTTTTTTACTTTTATTAAGTTCTATATAAACATCATAAGTATTATAATTTCTAACTTTATCTTTAACTTTTAAACTAGATGGCAACATTGCTTGATATGCAGATATTAACGAACACAATGTCTGTTCTTTTAGATATTTCCCTAATTCTAATAGCTCTTCATTTAATTTTAATTCTTTATCAACAACATCAATTATTTCTTTTAATTCAAAATCATCATTATTATTATTTGTTATTTCAATTACAAATCCGTTTATTTTTTGACGTCCAAAAGGTATAATCACTTTCATTCCAACTTTTAAAATATCTTTTAATTTAGCCGGAATTATATAAGTAAAAGTTTTATCTAAAGATTTAACATTATATTCAATTAAGACTTTCGCAAACACAAAAACACCTCTTAAATAATTATACCAGAAAAAAACAGCCTTAGCTGTTTATTCTGGTATTTTATACTCCACTTTCCAAGCATCTTTTAATTCTTTATCAATTAAACAAGTTATTTCTCTATTTTCATTTTTATATAAAGTTCTTCCAACATGACCACCAAATTTAATTAATAAATTATCTTCGACATCATAAACATATATATCAATAATTTCTAGTTCTTTATTAGTATCTGTCTTATTAGTTATTGTAGTTATAAAACTTGTCTTTCCTTCAATAAATTCTATTTTAGTTTCAGAAAACTTAAAACCATCAACATATTGTTCTTTAGTTGCATTCTTAAGTCCTCTATTCATATCAAATTGAGGTATAAGTAAACTTTTGATAAGTACTACCGCTCCAAATATCAAGACAGCAAAAGTAATAACTGTAAAAGTTAGTAACTTCTTATTACGTTTAATAAGTTTTAAAATATTTTTAATTTTATCCATATTATCCTCCATTTTATTAAACAATAAATTGGAATTAGAGTAATTAATTAGTCCTCTATTCTCAATAAGTATATCACGGATACGAAAATGCGTAAAGATTTTCTAGGAAATTAGACATTTTCAGTTATAAACCAAGATTATTCAAGTGCTAGGACGACACGGAA
>CAYUEQ010000033.1:0-10574 GCA_964443805.1 uncultured Muribaculaceae bacterium | reverse complement strand
TGGCAGGGGATAAGTGAATCGAACACTTGGCAGGAGTTTTGGAGACTCTTATTTTACCACTAAACTAATCCCCCATAAATTTATGGGTAGTCTTTTGTTTAAGACTATGAGTATTATAGCAAATCAAAACTATATATTCAAATGAAATATCACCCATTCTTTCATTAATTATTAAATTATCTTAATCTAAAATTTAAATTATTATAACAAACGAATAACTTACATTCAAGAAAGTGTCTTAAATACGCTTTCAAGATAAATAAAAAAACTTGATTATTTCAAGTTTTATGAATACACTCCAGCTATCATTTTTCTTACTGCTGTATATATATAAGATATTTTATACCATGTTGCATAATCTACTCTTCCGTTAACTGGTAAACCAAATACACTTTGAAATATAGAAACTGCTTCTTGGGTATTTTCATCATAAATACCATCAGGATTTGGTATTGTTGGAATTAAAGGATAATTACCACGTATAACATTCAATTCATTTTGAATTTTTTGCACTTCTTCTCCACAGGCGCCAATGTCCATTGTATAACCAGGATATGAAGTAGGTAATCCATCGATATTAGTTGCTGTTTCGATGTTAATATTAGAACCATAATAATGTCTTAAAATTTGTTCTGCTGAATATTCATTATCACCTAAACTTTTAGAACCCCATTGACTTAACCAACCTTCTCTAATAGTGCTATTGCCTGCATAATATTGTGCTAAAAGTGGTTGAGTAACGTTTGGTAATTTAATGTAGTTATTGAATGTTTGATCGACTTCATCAGAAATTGATTTAAATATTGTTCGACCATGAGTATATTTTTGATCATATGCAGGTGTTGAAGTTATCGTATAAGTGTAACCTCTTGATCTATACCATTCAGTAAATACTCTATTTAATGTAAAAGAAATAATAGCTATTACATTTGCTTTAATAGTTTCTTTTGGCCATGAACTATAAATTTCACTAGATGCAACATTTTTAATGTAGTCAGTAAAAGGTACTGTATATTTAGCAGCATTAGTATTAGTTGGGATTCCGTTTTGAACTATTACATAATCTGGAATTAAAACTACTGGTAATACTCTTACATCAAGATCTTTTATTCCAGCTTCTGGTATTTTGGGGTCTTCTTCTCCATATAAACCATGTTCTGGTAATATAATTATTTCTTCTTTACCTTCGATATATGAAGACATAAAAACATTCTGGATTGAAGTTTCTTGTGGAAAAACTTCAACATTTTCAATTACGACTGGAGTAAGAGTATCTTTAGTAACTCTTATGTTGTAATTACTATATGGCTTTTCTGTACTATTTGGATCTAGAGATATCTCAATACTTGGAGTAGGTAGAGATAATTCTTCTGTTTCACCTAAGACATTTGTTCTTAGTACTTCGCTAATACCATTTCCAGTAATTTCAACAATTGCTCCTTCAACTGGTTGAGCTATTGTATCAGCATAAACTTTTACAATAAGACTTCCGTTCATTTTATTCACTCCCTATATTTCTAATATATACATTTTTATAATAGGTGTTAACACATTTTTAGATTAAAA
The DNA here is from genome assembly GCA_964443805.1 of uncultured Muribaculaceae bacterium. GTDB lineage: Bacteria > Bacillota_I > Bacilli_A > RF39 > UBA660 > CAYUEQ01. Next base: position 9,008 of record CAYUEQ010000033.1, on the reverse strand, counting down.
ATATAATATAACAAGATAAAGTAGAGGTGAAATAATGGAATTTAAAATTTTAGAACAAGGTTCAACAGGAAGTGATGTTCAGTTATTACAACAAATGTTAAAGTTACTATATTTATTTCCTGGAACAATTACTGGTAGTTTTGGTCCCGAAACAACAGTAGCGGTTAAATCTTTTCAAGCTCGATATGGTTTGCCTATAACTGGAATAGTTGATCAATCAACATGGAATGAAATAGTAGAAGCAAATCAAGTACTAGAAAGGTTTAAAAATAATAATAGACAAGAACGACCAACACTAAGATTAGGTTCAAATGGGGAATATGTAACTATTCTTCAAACAGAATTAAAACAATTAAATTATTATAGTGGTAATATAACTGGATCTTTTAACACAGAAACAGAAAATGCTGTAAAAGCATTTCAAGCAAATAACAAATTGATTGCTGATGGAATAGTTGGAAGAAACACTTGGAATGCACTAACTTATCTTTATTCTCCGCTTGCTATATGTGCAGATGAAGAACCTAAAGAAACGAATGTATATATAGTAAAACAAGGTGATACGTTATATAGCATAGCAAGGGCATTTGATATGACAGTAGATGAAATAAAAGACAAAAACAATCTAATTAGTAATATGTTGCAAATAGGTCAAGAGTTATTAATTCAACAACCACTAGATTCGACCAAACCAGATGAATCTGAATATTCGTATATAGTTAAATCAGGTGATACATTATATAGCATAGCAAGAAGATATAATTTAACAGTAGATGAAATAAAAGCCAAAAACAACTTAACTGGAAATACATTACAAATAGGTCAAGAGCTCTTAATTCATCAACCAGTCGATATACTAATCCAGCCAGAAAAAAAATATGTAGTTAGAGCAGGAGATACTTTATATAGTATTTCGCAAAGATATAATACAACAGTAGATGAAATAAAAAAAATAAACAATTTAACCAGTAATACACTTACAATAGGTCAGCAATTAAACTTACCAAGCAGTGAAGAACAAATATATACTGTAGTAGCCGGAGATACAATTTATAGTATAGCAAGAAGATTTAATACAACAATAAATGATATTAAGGACAAAAATAATTTAACTTCAAATATTATATCGATCGGTCAAATTGTAAGAATCTAATTTTTAATAAAATATATTGCTAATAAAAAATAGTTATGATATTATTTTATTAAGGTGGTATATATGAATAAACAAGTACTATATTATTTATTGGAAATAAAAGATGTTTATTCTAATGATTTAAGAGTTATTAATATTCACTAATTTAATAGTTAGTGGATTTTTTTTGCTTTTTTACCGCTTAAAGTTATGAAGGAGGAAAAAATGAAAAAGAAAAAACCAAAAAAATTATTACTTGATGTACATGAAAAACCCAAACCATTAAAATGGTTTGTACTTTCAATTCAACATTTGTTTGCAATGTTTGGTGCAACTATTTTAGTGCCTATACTTGTAAATACAGCTGCAGGAACAGAGGTATTATCTATTCCAGTTACACTAGTATCATCTGGAATAGGAACATTAATTTATATTTTATGCACAAAAGGAAAAAGTCCTGTTTATTTAGGAAGTTCATTTGCATTTATAACACCGATGATAGTAGGTTATGCAAAATCTGGAACTTCTGGCGTATTTACTGCAATAATTGGAATTGGACTTGTCTATGTTATTTTTGGAATAATAATTAAATACGCAGGAAAGGGATGGATTAATAAACTTCTTCCACCAATTGTAGTTGGACCAATGATAATGATAATTGGATTAGGCTTATCACCAACAGCTATTTCTCAAATTGGAATAACTACTACTGATGTATTTGTAGCCGAAAATTTAATTGTAGCTTTAATTACATTTTTAGTAACTATTGGCTTCTTAGTATTTGCAAAAGGATTTTTAAAAGTAATCCCATTTTTACTAGGTATTGTAGCCGGTTATATAAGTGCTGTTTTATTTGGTATAGTTGATTTTCAACCAATAAGAGAGGCAACATTTTTCTCATTACCAAATTTTATATTTCCATTTATTCATTACAAACTTAACTTTGGAGCTTTTTTAACAATAGTTCCAGTAGCACTAGTTACAATATCAGAACATATTGGAGACCATAAAGCTTTAAGCGCAATTATAGATCGAGATTTATTAGAAGATCCAGGACTAGACAGAACTTTAATAGGTGATGGTCTTGCTACATCAGTCGCTGGTTTATTAGGTGGACCATCTAATACTACTTATGGTGAAAATACTGCAGTAGTTGGAATGACAAAAATTGCTAGTGTTTGGGTCATCGGACTTGCAGCAATTATTGCTATTTCTTTTGGATTTTTAGGAAAACTTACGGCATTATTTAGTACTATTCCTGGTCCAGTTTTAGGAGGAGTTTCAATATTACTTTATGGATTTATTGCAGTTAATGGACTAAAAGTTCTTATTGAAAACAAAATAGATTTTAATAAAAGTAAAAATATTATTGTTGCAGCTACTATGTTAGTGTTAGGTCTTGGTGGTGCAATTGTAACAATTACCTCTGGAGATTTTTCTCTATCAATTACCGGAATGAGTTTGGCAGCGATAGTTGGTATTGTTTTAAATCTTATTTTACCTGATGAGAAAGAAGGATAAAAAATGAATGTTACAGAATTAAATAATCCCTTAATTAAACATAAACTAACTATTCTAAGAAATAAAAATACTGGAACTAAAGAGTTTAGGGAATTAATAAATGAAATATCAATGTTAATTTGTTATGAAGCGATGCATGATGCTGAGTTAGAAACTATAGAGATAGAAACACCGATGATGTCAATGAAATCAAAAAGGTTAAATGAAAATAAGTATGCTTTTGTACCTATTTTAAGGGCGGGTATAAGCATGGTAGATGGTTTAATTAAAGTTATTCCCAATGCTAAAATTGGGCATATAGGACTATACAGAAATGAAGAAACACTAAAGCCAGTAAAATATTATTATAAGTTGCCAAATAATATTAAAGACAGAACTGTATTTGTACTTGACCCTATGCTTGCAACAGGTGGCTCAGCAATTGATGCTATATCGATGATTAAAGAAGATGGAGTTAAGAAAATAAAGTTTCTTTGCGTAATAGCAGCACCAGAAGGATTAAAAAAATTAAAAGATGTTCATCCAGAAGTTGAAGTGTATTGTGCAGAAATAGATCAATGTCTTAACGAACATGGTTATATTATCCCAGGACTTGGTGATGCTGGAGATAGAATATTTGGGACTAAATAAAATTAGTGTTTACAGATTTTAAATTTTTAAAGGCTAGATATCTAGCTTTTTTGTTTATTACTTTACATAATAACTCGATTCTATATAGATATTGTATAAAATATTTGTTACAATTTAAGTAAACAAAAAACTATCTATTACGATAGTTAAAAAGAAAGAGGTATACTATGGGTTTTATTAAAGCATTTTCAGGAGCAATTGGTGGAACTTTTGCAGATCAGTGGAAAGATTATTTAGTACCACGAGGAAACATTTCAGGTACATCAGCAATTTTTGAAGCAGTTAAACAAGGAACAAATGCTGAACGCGGTGCAAATGTAAGCGGTTCTGAAAATATAATTACAAATGGAAGTAAAATAATTGTTCCGGAAGGAACAGCACTAATAACAATGCAAGATGGTGCAATTACTGGACTTATTGCAGAAGCTGGAGGTTATGAATTTAGAAGTGATGATATAAATTCAAAATCTTTATTTTCAGGTGATGGGATATTAGCTCCAACTATTAAACAATCTTGGGAAAGATTTAAATTTGGAGGTCAACCAGCAACACAACAATTAGCTTTCTATGTTAATTTAAAAGAAATCCCTAATAATAAATTTGGTACACAATCTGAAATTTATTGGGATGATGCATACTTAGGTGCACAAGTAGGAGCAATTACTAGAGGAACATATACTTTAAAAATAGTAGATCCGATATTATTTGTTAAAAATTTTGTTCCAGTTCAATACTTACAACCAGGAGCGCAAACGTTTGATTTTGCTGACATGAACAATGATGCTGCAAATCAACTTTTCAATGAAGTTGTAAGTAGTTTAGCTGCAGCTTTTTCAAATTATACAAACGATCCAAATAAAGGAAATCGTATTTCAAGAATTCAAGGTGATCAAATTGGTTTTGCTCACTCTATGGGTGCAGCTGTTGAAGAAGGATATAGATGGAAATTAGACAGAGGGTTAGAAATAGTAAAAGTTGCTATTCAAGCGATCGAATACGATGAAGACACTAAATCATTGTTAAGCGATGTTAAAAAAGCGGATGCATTATCTGGAAGTCGTGGGAATTCATTTATGCAACAATCTGTGGCTCGTGGCATGCAATCAGCTGGAGAACAAGGTGGCGGATCAAACATGGCTTTTATGGGCATGGGTATGAAAGCTGCAGGGAATATGATGGGTACTATGCAACAATCAGAAACAACACCTCAAGGTCAAAATATACAAGAACAACCTGTTAACCAAGCAGTGCAAGAATCTGGAGTTCAATCTACAGAGGATCCATATGCAAAACTAGTTTCATTAAAAAAATTATTAGATGATGGTGTTATAACTCAAGAAGACTTTGATGCACAGAAAGCAAAAATACTAGGATCATAAAATGACAAAAATTAGTTCAAATACAAATACGGAACAATTATTTGCAACAAAAGATGGAGGAGAAAAAGCTTCTACATCTTTAAATGAAGCAAAAATTATTCAAACAGATGTTGGATCAAAAGATGGACAAGACAAATGTCCAAAATGTGGTTCAACAGAAATTGAAACTAATATCAATAGTGGAAAACTTAGATGCCATTTTTGTCGTTTTGAATTTACACCAAAAAAAATAGAAGGCTTTGCCGATAATATTAGTAATTTAAAAGGAAAAATTATTGGTTCTGGAGCTCAAAACATTATAGAAGACACAAAGGATATAATCACTTTTAAATGTAGTAGTTGTGCAGCTGAAGTTGTTATTGATACTTTATCTTCAACTCAAGCTCGTTGTCATTGGTGTCGAAATACTTTATCAATTAATCAACAAATACCTAATGGAGCAATTCCAGATGTGGTATTACCTTTTTCTATAACAAAAGAACAAGCTAAAATGCAAATTCAAAATTTTGTCGAAAAAAGAAGTTTTTTTGCTCATCCTAAGTTCAAAAAAGAATTTACAACTATAAACATAATGGGAGTGTTTTTACCATACATGATAGTAGACATAAATGCTAATTCTACTTTAACTGGACAAGGTGAAAAATTAACTAGAAAATACACAATAGGTAGTGGAGACAAAAAAACAACCTATTATGACGCCGATGTATTTAATGTTTCTCGTAAATTTGATTTAATTGTTAATGGATTGACTGTAGAATCAAGTGCTGATAAAGCAAATAATCAAGCAACAGACAAGACAAATAACGTAATAAACTCAATAATGCCTTTTGATATTGAAAAATGCGTTAAATGGAATGCAAACTATCTAAGAGGTTATACATCTGAAAAAAGAGATGTAAATATTGATCAATTAAAGGGATTAGTTACAACCCAAGTAAAAGATATTTCAAGATTTCAAGCAAATGAAACAATAAAAGAATATGATAGAGGAGTTGCTTGGTCAAATGAAAACTTAGATATTAAAGGTCAACGATGGAAAGCAGCATATTTGCCTGTATGGTTGTATAGTTACCAGCAAGTAAAAGGGGATAAAAAATTATTACATTATGTAGCAGTTAATGGTCGTACCAAAGAAACTATGGGAAGTGTTCCAATTCACATGCCTAAGTTATTAGGGTTTTCATTATTAGTCCAAATGATTGGTTTGTTCTTTGCAGGAGTTATTTTTATAGACCAAGATTTCGGATGGTTGTTTATATTATCAGGAATCGTATTCTTTATCGTAAACATGGTTAGGTATAGAAACTCTAATGCGAGACACTATCATGAAAAAGAAACAACTTCCAATATAAGTAATATTCAAAAACAAGATGCTTTTATAAAAAAAAGAACAAGACTTAAAAGCCCTATTATAGAAGGCGCTAATAACAATAGTGTTAGTGTAATAAAGGATAGTGTCTATCATAGAATGTATAATAAATATGCTTATAGTAGAGGATTAGATAATAATAAAAAAGAAGGAAAGAAAGGAGAATTAAAATGACGTGTTTAAATTGTAATACAATTAACAACGGAGAATCAAAATTTTGTATTAAGTGTGGTGAGAAATTATTGAGTGAACCGATACAAACTCAAGAAAATCCTATACAACAAGAATTTTCAACTGTTGAACCAATTCAACAACCAACCAATGAAAACATCCAGACAAATCAAGTAATAGAAAAAGATACTACTAAACCTAATTATTTAAAATTAATTGTAAATGTTTTATTAAAACCTATTACTACAATTAAAAATTCCAACAATTTTGATACCAAAGGATCGATAATATTTACAGCAATTATAACTCTAGGAATAACACTGCTTAATGTAATTAAAACAATTTTGACTTCAATTATTGTCAGAAGTTATGATTGGTCAGCAGGTAAAGAAAGTATTTCATTTACGTTGGATAATTTAAAAGATATTCCATGGATACAATTAATATTTAGGAATTTTGCAATTTATTTAGTAGTGATAGCAGCTATTGCTTTGGTTTATTTTATAGCAAGTTCCATTATAAAAAAACAAGCCGACTTTAATAGATTATTGACTATAGCAACATTTTCGGTAATTCCATTTGCGCTTGCTAGTTTAGTGGTTGCACCACTACTTGCAATTGTGTATTTACCATTAAAAATTGTAGTTATGATAATTGGTGGAATTTATTCGGCATTAATATTAGTTGATAGTATGAGCGAAGAATTAACATTAAAAGAAGATGATAACAAAATTTATATAAATGCAGCTTGTTTATCTGTACTAGGAATAATGATTTATTACATATTTATTAAGTTTTTTGTAGTTACTACAATAAACGGATTAGATAAAATATTAGATATATTTAATTAGAAAGAAAGAGGTAAAATGAAAAACAATTTATTAAATAAAAAATATATACTTATTATATTAATTGTAGTTTTACTTGGAGGTATTTTAGCATTTCTCTATTTTAAGAAAGATGATAATAGTTTGATGCAAAACATTTTAAAAGGAGATTCAAAATTTCCAATTATAATTAAAGATGATAAAGGAACTTTTGTATATAATACTGCAGGAAAAAAATTATACCAACTAGCTAATGGTGAAAAAATAAAAAAAGAATCTTCAATTCGTAATGGTTTTGAAGGTGGTTTTGCAATAGTTAAAACATCAGATAAAGAAAGAATAATAGATGTTAAAGGTAAAACAGAATATACTGCACCAGAAAATTATGAATTAAAAAAATTAGGACAAGATGCTTTCTTATTAACTGAAAAATATAACAGTGAAGCTAATAGTCAAATGATAAATCATCGTGGGAAGGTAATTGTTAAAGCTGGAGTTTATGTTGATTTTAATATTAAAAGAACTGATGATATGGATACGCAGATGTTAATTGAAGTAGAAACAGCATCTGGCAAAAAAGGTGTTATTAATGAAAAAGGGGAAGTTGTCCTAGAAGCTAAGTATGATGATGTTGCTATTAATCAAGATAACAAAGAACTTGCGGTAATAATTACAGATGATACTAAGCATTTTATAGCTAGTGGCAAAAAAGATGTTATCTTTACAACAAAGGAAGATTATAGAATATTTGAAGATTTTTATACTAGATCAAAGCCATATCTTACTATTTATCCTGATGATAAACCTCGATATACATATGCATTAGAAAATAATAAATTAGTTGAAATTGGTAATTATTGGGGGCCACAAGGTTTGGGAAATCGATATTCTATAATCGGTATTTCTGATACGAATAATAATTATGATAATGCAATATTGGATACTTCAAATAATAAAATTACTGGAACAATTAAAAATTCAAACAAAACAGATTTCAGTCAAATTCCTAGCTTAATGTCAAATAGAGGTAGTGGTCAAAGAGAAATTAGTGTATTAACACCATTCTATTCCCATACTTATGAAAAAGTAATTGAAGGAGAACTTTTAGGAAACGGATATTATTATATTACCGAAAGAAAGAAAAATAATAATGATGAATCTATAAATGTTTACAATATATATGATAGTAATGGAAAAAAGATTTTAACTACTGAAAACCTAGCGGCTTTTGGCAAATTTGATTATACAAATAAACCGTATAAAGTTGTTGGATCAGGTAAAAACATAGCATTTATATGTGGTAAAGATTATTCAACAGTTGGAGTCAATTTAATAGATTCAACAGGAAAAAGATTGATTGAAGGCAAAGATATTAAAGATATGAAAGCATTTGGAAATGCTGTTTTAGTTACTACTGATAAGACAAATACTTTATATGACTATAAAGGCAAAGTTTTAATTGAAAATGTTGATAAAATAGATCATAATTCTAATATATATTTTGGATCCGATGATTTATACTTACCTATTAAAATAAATGGTAAAGAAGGTATATATGATTTTACTAATTTTAAATTTATTATCGAAAATAAATATGATAGTGTAGGGTATTCAAAGGATTATTACTTCACGGCTAAAAATAATAAAGAAGTTACGTATTTTACTATTAATGGTAAGATGTTCCACAAAACTAATTAAGGAGTCATATTATGTCATGTCATAAATGTGGCAATAAAAACGAATCACATACAAAATTTTGTTTAAACTGTGGAACAAAATTAAAAATTATAAATAAAAAAAGAAAACTAACAATAATATCTATTGCTTTAGTTTTTTTTATTTTTTGGTGTGATATTACATTTTAAAAATAACAAAAATAATGAATCTAGTATAGATGCATTTAAAGATAAAGTTGTAAATATGAACACTATTAACAATTATAAAGTAAATATGACCATAGATTTATCTATGGATATTAA
>CAYUEQ010000032.1:10327-10910 GCA_964443805.1 uncultured Muribaculaceae bacterium | reverse complement strand
TAATTTAATTATGTAAAAACAATTTAACTCTTTTTCTTTTAAGAGAATAATATGATATAATTTTAGATAGTAAAGTAGAGGAAGTGAAGTATTGAAAGAATGGAATAATTTTAATAAAGGTATCTGGACTACATCGATAGATGTTGAAGACTTTATTAAATTAAATTATAAAGAATATAAAGGAGATAGTCTTTTTTTAGCTAATAAAACTAAAAAGACAGATATTGTTTGGAACAAGTGCCAAGAACTTTTACAAAAAGAACTCGATGAAGGAATTTTAGATGTAGAAGTTAATGAAGTATCTGGTATAACAAATTTTGCACCAGGATATATCGACAAAGATAATGAAGTTATTGTTGGTTTACAAACAGATCAACCATTAAAGCGAATAGTTAACCCGTTTGGTGGCATAAGAATGGTAAATAGCGCTTTAGAATCCTATGGCTATGAACTTAATAATGAGATTGATGAGAAGTTTAATAAATATAGAAAGACTCATAATGATGGTGTTTTTGATGCTTATACATCAGATGTTAGAAAAGCTCGTCGTTCAGGATTAATTACAGGTTTACCGGATGCCTAT
>CAYUEQ010000032.1:0-10317 GCA_964443805.1 uncultured Muribaculaceae bacterium | reverse complement strand
GAATAGATAGATTAATCGATGATAAAGAAAAATCATTTAAAAGCTTAGAAAAAGAAGTATTGAATGAGAACTTAATTCGTTTAAGAGAAGAAGTAAGTATGCAAATTAAAGCATTAAAAATGATTAAAGAAATGGCAAAAAGCTATGGATTTGATATCAGTAAACCAGCTACTAATGCTTTTGAAGCTGTTCAATGGTTATATTTTGCATATCTAGCGGCAGTTAAAGAAAACAATGGGGCGGCAATGAGTTTAGGTAGAACATCAACGTTTTTAGATGTCTATATTGAAAGAGATATAGAAGAGGGACTATTAACTGAAGAAACTGCTCAAGAATTAATCGATCAATTTATAATTAAATTAAGAATGGTAAGACATTTAAGGACACCTGAATACAATGAATTATTTGCAGGAGATCCAAACTGGGTTACTGAATGTATTGGCGGTATGTTAGATGAAACTAAATCATTTGTAACTAAAAACTCTTTTAGATATTTACATACCCTAACTAATTTAGGATCAGCGCCAGAACCGAATATGACTGTATTATGGTCAAATAATTTACCTAATAACTTTAAGAAATATTGTGCGAAGATGTCAATTCAAACTGATGCTATTCAATATGAAAACGATGATTTAATGAGACCACAATTTGGTAGTGATTATGGTATTTCATGTTGTGTTTCAGCAATGAAAATAGGAAAACAGGTTCAGTTTTTTGGAGCAAGATGTAATATTGCTAAAGCATTGTTGTATGCAATTAATGGTGGATTTGATGAAATTAGTAATGCCAAAGTAGTTGATGGTTTTGATGTAATTAAAGATGAAGTATTATCTTATGAAAAAGTAATGTCAGCTTATGACAAAATGCTCGATGAAGTAGCTAAAACTTATGTTGATGCAATGAATATAATTCACTATATGCATGATAAATATGCATATGAAGCTAGTCAGATGTCTCTACATAATATAAATCCTCAGGGCTTAATGGCCTTTGGTATTGCAGGACTTTCAGTTGCAGTTGATTCACTATCAGCTATAAAATATGCATCTGTTAAACCAATTAGAAATGAAGATGGTATTGCTATTGATTTTGAAGTAACTGGAACTTTCCCTCAATATGGAAATGATGATGATCGTGTTGATCAAATCGGTGTAGATTTAGTAACTAAGTTTTATAAAAAACTCTCAGCCCACGATTTATATAAAAATGCCAAACATACATTATCAATTTTGACTATAACTTCAAATGTTGTTTATGGTAAAACAACTGGTTCAACTCCAGATGGAAGAAAACTAGGGGAAGCATTTGCACCTGGTGCTAATCCAATGCATGGAAGAGATGAAAATGGAGCATTAGCATCATTAAATTCAGTTGCAAAAATACCATATAAAGATGTTTGTGAAGATGGGGTTTCAAATACATTCTCAATTATACCTGAGGCATTAGGTAAGAGTGATGAAGAAAAAATAAATAACTTAGTAAATATTTTAGATGGATATTTTAAAAATAATGCTCAACATTTAAATGTCAATGTTTTAAATAAAGAAACATTAATTAAGGCTATGGAAAACCCAGATGCCTATCCTAATTTAACAATTAGAGTATCTGGTTATGCAGTTAAATTTAATCGCTTATCAAAAGAACAACAACTAGAAGTAATCAGCCGTACTTTCCATAAGGAGATATAAATGGTCGGCTATCTAGATTCAGTTGAAACAATGGGATTAGTTGATGGACCAGGCATAAGATACGTCGTATTTTTAAACGCTTGTAAATTAAGATGTGTTTATTGTCATAATCCAGAGACTTGGACTTTTGATAACTCTTTAAAAATTACTAGTAAAGAATTAATTAAAAAAATTAATAATTATCGTCATTATTATAGTAATGGTGGTGGGGTAACTTTTAGTGGGGGAGAACCTTTAATTCAAGATAAGTTTCTCTTAGAAATGCTTAAAGAATGTAAAAAACATAACCTCCATACCGCTATTGATACTTGTGGTGTTGGTAATGGAGATTATAAAGAGATTTTAAAATATACAGATTTAGTTTTATTAGATATAAAATCTTATGATGCCAATGAATTTTTAGAAATAACTGGATCACCTATGGACGAATTTAATAATTTTTTAAATATATGTCAGGAATTAGATAAAGAAATATGGATAAGGCAAGTAATAGTTCCAAATATTAATGACAATGAAGAATATATATTAGGCTTAAAAGAATATTTATCTAAAATAAAAAATATTACTAAAATTGAATTACTGCCATATCATACTTTAGGAAAAGAAAAATATAAGCAATTAAACATCGAATATAGATTAGAAAATACTAAAGATATGGATAAAGAAAGAGTTGAAAGTTTGAGAAAATTACTTGATTAACTCTCTTTTTTTATGTAATATAATGCCAGGTAGGGCCTGGAGGACAAAATTAAAAAGACATTCAAAGTAGGAGTTCATACCCTAGATCATAAACAAACCCAAATTATATTAGATGAATCTAAACATTTATTAGTAGTAGCAGGAGCAGGTTCTGGTAAAACATTAACTATAATAGGAAAAGTTAATTATTTAATAGAGGTAAAAAAAATAAATCCTAACCATATACTTTGTATTTCATTTACTAATGAAACTGTTAATAACTTAAAAAATAAAATAAATTATGATATTGACATCTTTACTTTTCATAAACTTTCACTTGAAATATTAAAGATGAGTAAAATATCTTATTCAATTGCATCATCAAATTATCTAGATTATATAATCGATGAGTTTTTTGATTCGATTATTTATCAATATCCTAAGTTAATTAAAAATATTATTTTTTATTATAAACCATGGTGTATTTTTTCTTATTTTAAAACTTATAAGAATTTTGATACCACTACTTTAAAGAAAACTACTCATCGTTTTATAACTCTATTTAAAGCTAATAATTATAAAGATTTTAAATCACTTAAAAGAACATCAAAAGAAAATTTAATACTTAGTAGTATTTATGCAATTTATTTAATCTATAAAAATGAGCTTGAATCATGTAATAGTATCGACTTTGATGACATGATTAACTTAGCAACAGAATACTTAGATAAAAACAATATAACTAAACAATATAAATACATTATAATCGATGAATTTCAAGATTCATCATATTCTAAATTATTATTAATAAAAAAATTAATTAATAAATTTGATTCTAATTTAATGGTAGTAGGGGATGACTTTCAATCAATCTATCAGTTTACTGGTTGTGATTTAGATATTTTTATTAACTTTAATAAATACTTCAAAGATTCAAAACAATTAGAAATAACTAATACATATCGTAATTCTCAAGAATTGATCAATATTGCTGGTAGTTTTGTAATGAAAAATGATAAACAAATTAAAAAGAATTTAATATCAGCCAAACACAATACTAAACCAATTAAAATAATATATTCAACTAATTACAAAAAATCATTAGAAAAACTAATATTAAAACTATACAATAAAAATAAAAAAGATATATTAATTTTGGGAAGAAATAATTATGATATTAATAATTATTTGAACTCATCGTTTATTTTAACTAATGATAAAATAATTTATAAGAAAAACAAAGATATTAAAATTCGTTTTTTAACAGTTCATCGTTCTAAAGGACTAGAAGCTAGTAATGTAATAATTATTAATTTAGAAGATAAAATAAATGGTTTTCCTAACAAAATAATTAATCCGAAAATCTTAAAGTTAGTTTTAAATACTAAAGAGTATTATCCGTTTGAAGAAGAAAGAAGATTGTTTTATGTATCTCTTACTAGAACTAAAAATTGTACTTATTTATTGTGTAACAAAAATAATACTTCCGTATTTATAAAAGAATTAATTAAAAGTAATAAATCCGAGATAGAGGTAATATCAATTAATAAATTATAATGATATAATAATATTATATATTAGGGAGGAAAATATATTGAAAAAGTTATTTATGTTTATTATGTTATTATCATTTCCATTTGTAACTGTTAATGCAAAACAATTGCACCATGGAAATGAAATAAAACCGAAAGAAGATATAAATCGTAGTGCTTTCTTTTTTGGAAGTACTGTTAAAAACGAATCTAATGTCGATGGAATATCTTTTATTGCAGGAGATACGATCGATGATCAAGGTATTTCAAAGTATACTTTCATGGCAGGTAGAGAATTAACTGTTGAAAGTAATATTGAAAATGATTTGTTTATCGCTGGTGAGAACGTTCTTTTAAGAAAAAGTACAATTGTAGGAAGAGATGTATATGCAGCTGCTAATTCATTAAAAATTGCAGGAGAAATTACAGGGAATGTTAATGCTTATGGTAGGATGATTGTAATTGATGATGCAACTATAAAAGGAAATATTTATCTTAAGGCAACTAATATAACTATAGGTGAGGATACAGTTATCGAAGGTAAGTTATCATATAATGATGATGCTGTAATTGTCTTTGAAGAAGATGTAAAAGACAATATTGCTAATATTAATGTTTATGAAAACAAATTAAATTTTAATGAAAGAGCTACTTATTTAGTACAAAATGGTTTAAGAGCACTTTTTGGAATGTTGTTTATTTCATTAATAATTATTATCTTAAGACCAAATACTTACGAAAATATTAATAAAAACACTAAAAAATATTCAGTTATTAAAAACATCACAAAAGGATTTTTATTACTTTTATTTGTACCATTAATTTCATTGTTTTTAGTAATGTCATGGTTTGGTGTATCACTGGGAATCATTTTATTAATTCTTTATGGACTAGGTATTTATTTTACAAATTTTATTGTAGGAGTAATTCTTGGTAAACATTTATTTACGAAAGTATTTAAACAAAAAGAAAATGTGTGGCTAAGTACAATGACTGGTATAACAGTAGTTTATATCCTTAAGTACATGCCATATGTTGGTGGATTGATATCATTTTTCATTATTTTATATGGACTAGGATTTTTATATGAACTAATAAAACCTAAACAAATTATAAAAAAATAAATAAAAAACCTCATTATTCTACTTGCTATCTAACCTTGTTTTTGATAGTATAAAACTATGGTAAAGGTAAATGGTAACATTTTAGAATTGAGGTTTTTTTGTTGGGAAAAAGTAGTAAAAATGGATTCGATAATGAATTATATTTAAAATATCAAACTAAAAAAGTAAAGGAAAAATTAAAGAAATTTCCTGATAAACTTTATTTGGAATTTGGTGGGAAATTATTTGATGATTATCATGCAGCCAGAGTATTGCCTGGTTTTGAACTCGATGTAAAATTGAAATTATTAAAAAAAATTGCCAACATTTCAGAAATAGTCTTTTGTATTAATGCTGGTGATATCGAAAAAAACAAAATAAGAGCAGATTATGGCATTACCTACGATCAAGAAGTTTTAAGAATGATTTCTCATTTAAGAAAAGAAGGACTAAATATAAATAGTGTTGTTATAACTCTTTATAATGGTCAATCAAATGCTGAAAAATTTATGAAACGTTTAGAAGAATTAAAGATTAAAACTTATATTCACACTCCAACTAAAGGCTACCCAACTGATGTTGATGTTATAGTTAGTGATGAAGGTTATGGTAAAAACCCATATATAGAAACCACTAAGAATATAGTTATTGTTACTGCACCAGGGCCTAGAAGTGGAAAACTTGCAACTTGTTTATCACAGCTATATCATGATTATAAAAAAGGTCTAACATCAGGTTATGCTAAATATGAAACATTTCCTATTTGGGATTTACCACTTAAACATCCAATAAATATAGCTTATGAGGCAGCTACTGCTGATTTAGATGATATGAATATGATTGATTCTTTTCATCTTGAAACATATGGAATCCAAGCAATAAATTATAACCGAGATCTTGAAGTGTTTCCTGTATTAAAAAACATTTTATATAAAATAACAAATGAAAATATCTATGCATCTCCAACTGATATGGGAGTTAATACAATATCTAGATGTATAATTAATGAAGATATTGTAATTGAAGCCTCTAAACAAGAAATAATAAGACGTTATTTTAATGCTTATAAGGACTTTAAATTAGGCCTTCATGATTATCAAGTAGTTGAAAAAATTAAAATATTAATGAATGAACTAAATTTAGATGTAGAAGACAGATCAGTAGTATTACCTGCTAGACAAAAACAAATAGATCGTAATGCACCATCAATGGCATTAAAACTTCCAAAGGGAAAAATTATTACAGGAAAACAAACAGAATTATTTACACCAGTAGTTAGTACGATAATTAATGCTTTAAAAGATCTTACTAATATACCTGATGATGT
Organism: uncultured Muribaculaceae bacterium; assembly: GCA_964443805.1. GTDB lineage: Bacteria > Bacillota_I > Bacilli_A > RF39 > UBA660 > CAYUEQ01. Next base: position 3,986 of record CAYUEQ010000032.1, on the reverse strand, counting down.
TGATTTGATTAGTAATAGTATTATAAAACCTATCTTAAAATTAAAACCTAAAAATATTACTACCCAAAGACGTTTAACATTACCTGAGGTATTTATTGCCCTAAGTATTTCATCGGTTACAAATCCAGCTATTGAAAAAGCGATGAGTAAATTACATTGTCTAATAAACTGTGAGGCGCATTCAACTTATATTATTCCTAATGACGAATTAATTAATTTGAAAAACCTAGGTATTAATGTTACCTGTGATCCAGAATTTACAATCGACCAACTCGAGTTAAATGAATTAATATGAAAAGTTTTATAATTAATATTGAAAACAATAAAATAAATGTAATATTAAATAAAAAAAAGATTAAAAACATTTATTTTAGAATAGATGATGATCTAAACCTAGCTATTAATTTAAATAAAAATATAACACAAAAAGACATAAATAAAATAATTAAAGAAAATGAACAAGCTATACTAAAGATGTATTTAAAAGCTAAAAAAGTTTATGATATTAAAAAAGAATATTATTTATATTTAGGTAGTAGATATAAAATAGTATTTGATGAAAATAAAAAGTACGTAGAATTATATAATGATTATGTAATAACACCAAGTATTGATGTATTAAATAAATTCACTACAAAAAAATGTAGAGAAGTATTAGAAGAACGAGTTAAAAACATCAAGATAATGTTTGAAGATCTACCAGAATTTACATTAAGAATTAGAAAGATGAAGACCAGATGGGGAGTATGTAATTTTACTAAAAAAATTATAACTTTAAATAGTGAATTGATTACTAAAGATATAAGCCTTATCGATTATGTAATTATTCATGAATTATGTCACTTCAAACATCAAAATCATTCTTCATTATTTTGGCAAGAAGTAGAAAAGTATTATCCTTATTATAAAAAAGCAAGAAAGATGTTAACTAATATTTAACATCTTTTGTTCTTTGTGCTAAACTTAAATCAGTAGGGGATGAGTATGAAAGAAATTACATCTTTAAATAATCCAAAAGTGAAAAACTGGATAAAACTTAATAACAAAAAATATCGTAAACTATCTAATTCTTTTTTAATCGAAGGTGAACATTTAGTCAATGAAGCTTTAAAATTAAATAAAGTTGTTGAACTAATTACTACAGAAAATAATTATAATTTTCCTAATACTTATTTAGTAACCCCTTTGATTATGAAAAGTATTACATCACATAAATCAGTACCAAAAGTAATTGCAGTAGTAAACTTATTTGAAGAGCATGTTTATAAAGGTAATTTATTACTTGTTGATGAACTTCAAGATCCAGGAAACTTAGGTACTATTATTAGAACTTGTGTTGCATTTGACATTGATACAATAGTACTAGGTGATAATACAGTTGATGTCTATAATCAAAAAGTTATTAGCGCTAGTGAAGGGATGATATTTCATCTAAATATAATTCAAAGAAATTTAATTGATTTTATCGATGAATTAAAAACAAAAAACTATTTAATATATGGAACAGATGTTAATAATGGAAACCCATTAAAAAATATAAATAAAAATGATTTAATAGCACTTGTAATAGGTAATGAAGGCAGTGGCATAAATAAAAATATTTTAGATAAATGTGATAAAAATATCTATATTAATATAAATGATAAATGTGAATCATTAAATGTAGCAGTCGCAACAGGAATTATCTTAAATCGTTTTAAGGAGGAGTAAGATGGATTTTATTTATTTAGGAAAACTTACCAATACTCATGGTATTAAAGGAGAGGTAAGAATACTAAGTGATTTTGAAAAAAAGACCAAAGTTTTTCAAAAAGATTTTAATCTTTATCTAGGTACTAATAAAGATAAATATATTATTAATACATATCGTGTCCATAAAAATTATGACATGGTAACATTTAAAGATATTAATAATATAAATGATATAGAAAAATATAAAGGAATGAAAGTATATATTAATAAAGATGATTTAAAATTAAAAACAGGAGACTTCTTATATCAAGATTTAATTGGAATAGATGTATATGATGAAGAAAATGTTTTAATTGGCAAAATCATAGATTATATGTATAATAAAGCCAATATTTTATTACAAGTTGACGGAACAAAGCAGTTTTATATTCCCTATGTAGCTGAATATATAGATAAAGTTGACATTAACAATAAAAAAATAAAAGTTAAGAATGTAAAAGGACTAATAATATGAAAATTGATGTTTTAACACTATTTCCTGATATGTTTAATGGAATTTTAAATGAATCGATTATTAAAAGAGCAATAACTAATAATAAAGTAGATATTAATATTATAAATTTTAGAGATTATTCACCACTAAATCACAAACAAGTTGATGATACTCCCTATGGTGGAGGTGGCGGAATGGTCTTAAGATGTGAACCGATATTCGAAACTATTGATAAAATTAAAACCGATGACTCTAAAATAATACTTCTAACTCCAGATGGAAAAACATATAATCAAAAAATAGCTACTGAATTTAAAGATTTAAAACATTTAATTATCATCTGTGGCCATTATGAAGGCTTTGATGAAAGAATTAGAACACTAGTAGATATAGAAATCAGTATTGGAGATTATATCTTAACTGGTGGTGAAATCGGAGCTATGGTTCTAATAGATAGTATTGTAAGATTAATTCCTGATGTTATTAATCAAGAAAGCTTGAAATATGAGTCGTTTACTAATAATCTATTAGATTATCCAACATATACAAAACCCGCCTCATATAGAGGTTTAAATGTTCCAGAAGTACTCCTTAGTGGCAATCATGAAAACATAGCTAAATGGAGATTAGAAAAAAGTATAGAAAAGACAAAAGAAAAAAGACCGGATTTATTAAAGTAGGAGGTAATATCTTGAATTATAAAATTATAAAATCAAAAAAGAAATATAAAATAATAGAATTTAATATAGAAAAAGGATATAAATTCACTCCTAAAAAAGAATTAAAAATAGATAAAATCACTATATATGATCAAAATTTAACAGAAAACATTCTAAATATTAAAATAAATACTAGGTTTAAAAAAATAGCGCAGTTAGTATTTAAAATAACTAATGATGAAGATCCTGAATCTGATGATGTCTTATTAGTAGTAGGTGAGATAAGTCGTCTAAAAGGAATTATCTTAAATAAATATGATAAATATATAGCTACTAAAACTAAAAAGACAATGCTTAATAAAATTAAGTTATTAGAAACCCAACTAAAAAATAAATTATTAACATTAAGTTATGAAGATAAGAAAGAAAAAACAAGAGCAAAATAATTAAATTATTTAAAAAAACTTTTAGAAGAGGTGTATATAATGGCTTTTGATTATAAAAAAGAGTACAAAGAATTTTATATGCCTAAAACAACTCCAAGTATAGTTAATATTCCTAAAATGAACTATATAGCAGTCTCTGGAAAAGGTAACCCAAATGATATAAATGGAGAATATCAAAAATCAATAGAATTATTATACCCAATAGCTTATACGATAAGAATGAGTTATAAAAATTCTTATAAAATTGATGGTTATTTTGAATACATAGTACCTCCATTAGAGGGTTTTTGGTGGATAGATGGACTTAAAGGAATGGACTATAAAAGAAAAGATGAATTCAACTTTATTTCTATCATAAGGCTACCAGACTTTGTTACAAAAAAAGATGTTAAATGGGCTATAAAAACTGCAACTAAAAAGAAGCAACAAGATTTTTCTATAGTAAAGTTTTTAACTTATGATGAAGGCTTATGTGTTCAATGTATGCATGTAGGATCTTATGACGACGAACTTAAAACAGTAAACATTATGCATGAATATGCAAAAGAAAATGGCTATGAAATAGCAATTACAGATACTAAACACCATCATGAAATTTATATAAGTGATCCAAGAAAAACTGATGTTAGTAAACTAAAGACAGTAATTAGACATCCTATTAAGAAAATATGAAATACGAAAACCTATAATTAATGC
>CAYUEQ010000031.1:0-11343 GCA_964443805.1 uncultured Muribaculaceae bacterium | reverse complement strand
ATGATTACCGGTATCAATTGCATATTGTTCAGCAGGTAATCCAAATGCATCCCATCCCATTGGATGTAAAACATTAAAACCTTGCATTCTTTTCATCCTTGATATAACATCACTTGCAGTATAACCAACAACATGACCTGCATGTAATCCTGATCCAGAAGGATAAGGAAACATATCTAAACAATAAAATTTAGGTTTTGAAAAATCCCATACATCAGTTTCAAATGTACTATTATCTTCCCAATATTTTTGCCATTTTTTTTCTATAACTTTAGTATTCATTTTTTAACCTCTTCCTTTTTAATTAAATATCTTCCTATAAAACCATATACAATTAAAATACTTCCTATTATAAGAACTAATCCAATTGCCATTTTCCACAAATAATGCAGTGGAATTAGAATTAAAATTGTTCCAACTAACGCAATTATAAAAGCATTAGCAAGTGCAATTATATTAGATAAAGTATTATAATCGATTTTTTCTTTATCTAATTTGTATCTATAAATTAAATAATTTATTTCTCCCATTTTATTATATTTTTCTAATTTTAATTTTCTTCTGTTTACCCACAATAAGTAAAATAAAAAGACTATTACAAATATTATAATAAACCAAATTAAGTAATCCATATAACCTCTTCTTTCTAATAAAAAAGACACTTTCGCAAAAGGACGAAAATGCCGTGGTACCACCTTTATTTTAACTTAAATATTTATAAAGGAATTACCCTATCAACAAAAAAGCAAGTTCATAAGTTATAAATATATTAGTTTTCACCAACCACTAATTCTCTTAAATATTATTTCTTATTACTACTCTTTTTCTTTCGCTTATTAGTATTATATTAAATTTCTGCAATATATTCAAGAAGTTTAATAAACATTTTTACAAACTTAGGATCAAGGCCTTTTCTTTTTAATTTTCTAATAGCAATTCTTTTTCTTCTTATTTCTTTATTACTAAACAATATATTAGCTAATTCATCTTTAAGAGTTGTTTTTATTTTAGCATCATTAAGGATAGAATTGATGTCATCATTAATTAATCTTATTGTATCAATTTCAATATCTTTACCCTTACAATTAACACTTAATTGCTTAGTTGTCGGCACATTGTTTACTTCAACAATAAAATCAGTATCGTATATATAAGATTCTACCTTTATTTTTTCTTCGCCTAAATAAACTATAACATCATCTGCTTGTTTAGTATTTCTAAATCTTAATTTATAGTTTCTTTTTTCTGGTATTATTCCACTTTTTCCTTCGAGTGGTCTAATAATAACAGTATAGTTATTTAATTGATAATTGTAATCAATTGAGGTAATAATATAATAACCTTCTTCATGTAAAGAAGAATAGCCATCATCCTCGTATAATTTATATTCATTACTTTGTCCAGGAAAGATATGAATTTCCATACTTTTGGGAGCAGCTGTAACATTTATATTTTCATCAAATTCTGCCATAGGTATTATCGAACCACTTTTAGCAAAAACAGGGTAATCTTCATCTTTATAGAAAGTAACATATCTTCTATTACCAGGAAATTTTTTTCCACTTTTAAAGTCATACCATGTTCCTTCTGGCATAAATAAACGTTCTACTACCCGATTCATTATCGTATCTTTTTTATTTGTTATTGGCGAGACATACATACCACTACCAAAAAAATATGAATTTCGATATATTGGTTCATCATATATTTGTGGGTAAAGATAGTAAAGTGGTTGGACTAAAGGTAATCCGACTTTATGATATTTATAAGCTTCACTATATAGGTACGGAATTAATTTATGACGTAGTTGACAGTACTCTCTAACTACATTTAAGGTCATAATATTCCATCTCCATGGTTCTCTTTTATAGTAGTATCCTTCTTTAGCGGCAAATCTAAATATAGGTGAAAAAGTACCTAATTGAACATAACGCATGTAGAGTTCTTCATCTTCAATACCTTCTTTATAACCACCAATATCATGGCTCCACCAAGACATTCCTATATTACTAGCTGTAGAATTATAATAGGGTAGATTTTTTAGGGTATTCCAACTAACTATAGTTTCTCCTGAATAATGAATTGGATATCTATGAGAAGCTACTAATGGGTTTCTCGATAAAATCAACCCTCTTTTTTTAGTGTTTTTTCCATAATTAAAATGATAATAATTTAATGCACTCAAATATCTTAATAATCCGTTTTTATAATAATCAATCCAATAAAAATCTATTCCTTTATCATCTAATGCTTTTATAACAGTATTTAGATAAGCGTTTATAAAATTTTTATCTAAAGCATTAAATGGAATAATTTTATTATCTGTTTGCCCCATCATTCTAGCAAAATTAGCATATTGTTCCTCATGAGGCATAATACCGTCAGTAGGATTTATATTAAGACCTATTCGTACTCCCCGTTCGTGTAAATATTTAACTAATTCATTTGGATCGCTTATTAAATCACTATTAAATGTAAAACCAGTATCTAAATCTTTAGTCTTCGTACGAGCTTTTATATGCCATTTCTTACCAAGAAGAATAATTGATAGAGGTATTTCATTACGATTAAATTGGGTTACTAGTTCTTTAACATTATCACTATTATAATCTTCATCTTTATTCCACCATACACCTAAAGCGTATCTAGGAATTAATGGCGAAAAACCAGTTAAACGAAAATAATCTCTTAAACAAAGACCAAAATCTCTTTTATAGATAAAAAGATAAGTATCTATTCTTTTAGAATTACCTGGAATTAAAAATCCATCTTGATCTATAATTAATGAATTAGAATCATCAATTGATGCAAAACCATCGGTTGAAAATAGTCCTTTTTTCAAATCCATCTTGTCTTTAAAATCATCTAAACTATTAGCAGAACCATAGAAATTTCTAGCTTCTGGATGACCAAAATACCAAACACGATCAGTTCCTGTTAATGTAATTCTTAAATTAGTATCAGGTGCAACTTTATTTCCGTAAAATACTTTTTCTTTTTGATATTCAAGTTTAAAATATTTAGCTGTAACTTCTAAATATCTTTCATCTTGTCTAATACGATATTCCGGTTTTTCAAAATTACGAAATTGGGCAAATTCAGTTGGACGATTTTCAAATACACCATCTTCAGCATATTCAAAACGAATTAAAATATCACTTAAAATAGTGATACGATATTTATCACCAAGAAATTGTGCTTCTTTTCTACTAATCGCATTTTCATAATCAACAGAAAAACGTGATGAATTATTATTCATTAAGACACCCTCTTTATTATTAGTTATATCTTAACATAAAGAGGAAGAAAAAAAAAGAAGCATCGCTTCTTAATTAAATTGACCTTTATCCAAAACAAATGATAAATATAACGAATTAATATCTTGTCCTTCATATAATATATCTAAACTAATTTCATCTTGAGTGTAAGCCTTTAAATCTTTTTCTTCTATAACATAAAATATATTGTATTGATTTTCAAATCGTCCTAATTCATTAATATGTTTAACCTCACCATTTATTCTTAGTAATAAATCATTTATGTCTAATTTAGAATTTTTATTAATTACCATAACTAAACGATATTCATCGATCTTTTTACCATGGTTTCTAACAATTAAATCAACTGATTGTAATGCATCGTACTTTTTCTCAACATCTTCAACATAAAGCTCAACAATTGATGTATTATCATATAATGCTGCTGTTGTTGAAAATGATCCAATCTTATTTGTACTCCATAAAGCTCCAGTAAATACTATAACTAAAATAGCAAATAAGATTTCTAAAACATATCTTACAATAGCTTTATTTATTTTTTTCATCTTTACCCCCCTAAAGACAGAAAAACAACTCAAAAGAGAGTTGTTTCACTAATCACCAAACCCCCATTTGGTATAAAATACATTATCATGAAATCGGGTAAATGTCAATGTTTTTTTCTTTTAATTGTTCGATTTCATATATTATTAAACATATATTTTTTTTCTTAAGCTTGTTTAGAGTAAACTTCATCCGTAAAAACTATACATTCATTTCACAGAACTTTTAATAGTTAGCGTAAAGTTTTGTTTATTAAATTAAAAGCAGGATAGTTTTTAAAATCATTTTCAATATTATCTTCAATAAACTTATCAACATCTTTTTCAACTTGAAGCAGTATCTTAATATCTCTCGGAAGGCGAGCGATTTTAAAAATCATATCACCACTTTGTCTAGTACCAAAAAGATCACCTTCTCCTCTGAGTTCATAATCTTTTTCACTAATATAAAATCCATCATTGCTTGATTCTAACACTCTAAGCCTTTCTATGTCTTTATTACATATTAAGTAACACTGCGACTGTAAATCATTACGTCCGACTCTTCCTCTTAGTTGATGTAGAGTAGCTAATCCAAATCTTTCTGCATTAAATATAACCATTGTAGTAGCGTTTTTTACATCTACTCCAACTTCAATTACGGTAGTTGATATAAGTAAATCTATTTTACCATTTTTAAAATCATTCATTATTTGTTCTTTTTCCTCATTTTTTAACTGCCCATGAAGAGTTCCTATGTTTACTTTTTTAGGAAACGCCAACTTAAAGTTTTTTGTCAAACTATTTACATCATTTAACTCATCGTTGTCATTTTCCCTAATTAATGGAGATACAACATAAACTTGATAACCTTTTTTTATTTCTTGATAAATATTTGTTAAAACATCTTTTATTTCTGATTCTTTTTTAACAAATGTTTTTATATCTATTCTATTTTTAGGTTTTTCTTTTAATAATGATAAATCCATATCTCCATATAAAGTTAAAGCATATGTTCTAGGTATTGGTGTAGCGCTCATATATAAAACATCAGTTTTTTCTCCTTTATTTTGTAAATTTTCTCTTTGTCTAACTCCAAAACGATGTTGTTCATCAGTAATAACTAAACCCAAGTTATTAAATTCAACTGAATCACTTATTAAGGCATGAGTACCAACTATTAAATCTATTTCCTTATTTTTAAGTTTTTTTACTATTTCTTTTTTTTCTTTATCTTTAAGACTTCCTGTTAGTAATTCTATTTTTATATCATCTTTTTTAAAAGTATCTTTTATACTGTTATAGTGTTGGGTAGCTAATATCTCTGTCGGAGCCATCATAGCACTTTGATACCCTGCTAAATAATTAGCATACATAGCTACTATAGCTACAATAGTTTTACCACTACCAACGTCTCCTAACAATAATCTATTCATAGCATATTTACTATTTAAATCAATTAAGATATCTTTTATAGAATTTAATTGATCAGTTGTTAAAGTAAAAGGAAGATTTGCGATGAATTTTTCAACCTTATCTTGTTCAAAAGTTTTCCTTATACCATTTTTATTGATTTTATTTTCTTGCTTTAAAAAATTTATTTTATAAAGAAAAACAAATAACTCTTCATATATAAGTTTTAATGTTGCTTGTTTAAGTAATTTAATGCCTGTTGGTTGATGGATGTTTTTTAATGCAACATCTTTATCAATAAAATTATATGCTTTGTTTAAATATTGTGGTATATAGTCAGTACTATTATATTTAAGTGCATAATTAATAAACTTTTTTAAAGAGTTAGCTTTTAAACCACTTACTAAATGATACACACTTTCTATTGTATTATTTTTTATTATATGTAATTTAATATTACTAGCTGTAAATGTATTTGTTTTTTTATTGTATTTACCTATTAAAGTAACGTACTTCCCTATTTTGATATTATTTTTTAAAAATATCCGGTTGTAAATAGTTACTTTAACAATTATATTATTTACTAAACATTGAAAAGTTAATATATTTAAATTTCTTCTTACAAAATTAACTCTTGGTGTTGATTGAACTTGACCAACTACAATTATATTTTCGTTTTTACCCTCATTAATATCACTAATTTTTATAAAGTTATATCTATAAGGATAAAAAGAATGTAAATCACTAATATTATAAACATTTAATTTATTAAGTAATTCTTCTGTTTTAGGTCCTATTCCTGGTATTTTATTTAACTCCATTTAAACATCACCACAAGTACAATTATATCATGAGTTTTAAGTACAGAATAATTGTTTAAAGTTTATGTTGACAAAACTAACTTTATCCTTTAGTATAATCATCACCAATTCACTTTATGAGGCGAATTGGTGCTAGTATCACACTAGCCAACCCCTTTTTATTCTTTAGAGGTCGACCCAGGGGGCGGCCTCGAGTGTAAATTAAAAGAACTAGGATTTATTCTAGTTCTTTTTTAGTTAAATTATTATAATAATTAAACCTATCTATAGATTCTTGCTTATTTTTTTCTAAAAGTTCTTTCGCAAGCTTTTCATCTTTAATATTTAAGGCACTATATCTAACTTCATTATTTAAATAATCATAATATTTTTCAAAGTCAGGTTCTTTAGAATCAATAATTAATTTTTTACCATTGTATCTCATTAGTAGAAGATATCCTGCATCTACTGCTAATTTTTGGTGTGGTAAAGAATTCTTTAATGATCCTTTTATTCCATGTTCAACACATGGACTATAGGCAATAATTATCGATGGTCCATTATGTTCTTCTGCTTCTTTAAATGCTCTTATAGTACTTAATGGATTAGCTCCTAAACAAACACTTGCAACATAAACGTCTTTAATATTCATTGCATATTTAAATAAATCTTTTTTATTGTTTTTCTTACCTAAATCAGCAAACTCTGCTATTTGTCCTGGACGAGATGATTTACTTAACTGTCCACCTGTATTAGAGTAAACTTCAGTATCTAGCACTAATATATTAACATTAGACCCACTATGCAATACATGATCAATACCACTAAATCCTATATCATATGCCCAACCATCTCCGCCAATCATCCAAACCGAGCGATGAGGAATGTAATCTATTATTTCTCTTAATTCTCTTGGGATATCTTTAGTTTTTAATTCTTCTTTTATTTTATATGTTATACCTAAGTCATTTTCATTTTCTAAGTACTTGTTATATAAATCGTTTACTTCTGTATCTACAGCACTACTAGTACTTTTAATTATCTGTTTAATTCTTTCTTTCATGTTTTGATAACTTACATACATCCCATATCCAAACTCAGCATTATCTTCAAATAAGGAACTAGCCCATGGAACTGAATATGGAGTATTTGGTAAAGTTCCGCCATAAATACTTGAACATCCAGTAGCATTTGCAATAACTAAACGATTCCCAAATAATTGAGTCAGTAATCTTAAATACGGTGTTTCACCACATCCTGCACAAGCAGGTGCAAATTCAAACTTCGGTTTTCTTAATTGGCTTCCTTTAATAGTATATTTATCAAAAATTAAAGGATTTTTATGATTATTAAATAAATTATCTGATATTTCTTGATTATCACTGTTGTACTCACCAAATTCTAAAGCATTAGTAGGGCAAGTGGTTATACAATGTCCACAACCTGTACAATCTGCTTCACTAACACAAATCATAAAATATTTATTATCTTGACCCATCATTGGTTTTGAAAGTGGAATATATTCACTTTTTTCATCAAGAATAAATGGTCTTATTGCTGCATGAGGACATACAAACGAACATTGCATACATTCAATACATTTTTCTTTTATCCATTTAGATACTTTTTTATTCATCTTAGGCTTTATATATTTACTTGTACCTCCTATAAATGTACCATCACGATAATCATATACATCAGATACTTTTAATTTATCACCATTTCTATTTTCTATAATAGTAAATATATTAGATTTACTATTATTAAGATTATCAGTTAAAGTAAACTTTCCTTTTATTTCTTTTAAATTACCAACCGCTTCTTTTAAAGCATTAATGTTATTATCGATTATATCTTGACCCTTTGTTTTAAAAATAGTTCTTATTGATTCTCTAACTCTATCTTCATAATCTTCAACATTTAATTCTTTTAAAATTATTACTTCCATTATTTTATTTATTTTTCCTGTTATTTTATTATCATCTGCTATTTTTGTTGCATCAATAGTTAATATTTTAACATTTTTTTTATTAATTAATTCTTTATTTCTATCTAATAAAAATTCATTTAATTCTTCAAAAGTTTTAGAAGTGTTTAATATTAGTACACCATTTTCTTCTAGTTTATTTACAATATTAAATTTATTTATATATTCATCTTCTGAAACAACAATCAAATCTGCTTTATCAATAAAATAAGGCATATTTATTTTATTATTATTAATTCTTAAATTACTAATCGTTACCCCATTACTTTTCTTAGAATCATATTGGAAATAACCTTGAACATATTTTTTTTGTTTTTCATTTATAGTAGAAATAATATTTTTACTAGTACTTACCATACCATCTCCACCTAAACCATAGATTAATATTTCTAATGCTGGAGTTTCAATAGAATACTTTTCTGCTTTTAGACTTAAGTTTGTAATATCATCTTTAATACCAATAGTAAAATTATCTTTTAGTCTTGTTTTTAACATTGTAAAGACTGATTTGATATCAGAGGGTGATACATTCTTACTAGATAAACCGTATCTTCCTCCTACAACATTAATCTTACTGTTTTTTAATGCATTAAGAACATCTAAGTATAAAGGCTCACCATAAGATCCTGCCTCTTTAGTTCTATCTAAGACTGCTATATTTACTACTGTGCTAGGTATTTCTTTAATTAAATGTTCGATACTAAACGGACGATATAAATGAACTTCAATTAATCCTAATTTTTCACCATACTCGTTTAAATCATCTATTACTAACTTAACTGTATCACACACACTACCCATTGCAACGATAATATTAGTTGCATTTTTATGACCATAATAATTAAAAGGTTTATATTTAATACCAACTAAGTCTCCTACTTTTTTCATATAATCAGTTACGATATCAATAGCTTGATTATACGCATCATTTCTAGCTTCAGTCATTTGAAAATAAACATCTTCATTTTGAGCAAGTCCTTTTTGAACTTTATTACCAACATTTAAAGCTCGACTTCTAAATTTATTTAAAGAATGATAATCAATTGTTCTTTTAATAAAACTTTTTATATGCTCTATGTTAAAATCTTCAATCGTATTAACTTCATGACTTGTTCTAAATCCATCAAAAAAATGTAAGAACGGTAAACTTGCTTTAATCGTTGATAAATGTGCAACTAAAGCCATAGCTCTAGCATCTTCAACATTAGACGATGCCAAAATACAAAACCCAGTAGCTCTTGTTGCATAAACATCTTGATGATCACCAAATATAGATAAAGCATGAGTAGACAAACTTCTAGCTGCAACATGGATAACTCCTGGCAACATTTCCCCTGCCATTTTATACATATTAGGCAACATTAATAAAAGCCCTTGACTAGCTGTGTATGTAGTTGCTAAAGATCCAGTTATTAAAGCACCATGCATCGCTCCTGCAGCTCCTGCTTCACTTTGCATTTCAATTACTTTCACTGGCACATTAAAAATATTTTTAATGTTTTTACTTGCCATACTATCTATATTAGATGCCATGTTAGAAGATGGAGTTATAGGATAAATCGCACATATCTCACTAAAAAGGTAGCTCATTTCTGATGTAATTATATTAGCATCTACAATTCTATACATTTGTTTTCCCTCTTTCAATTATTTTCTATATACTCACTTATCATATCTATCATATTATTAGTGTTACTTTTGTAGCTTTTTGGTTTAAATGTTTTTATTTTTTTTAATAAATTATCTAATTCATCAAAATTATATAATGCCAAAATATTTCCATTTTCTTCAAACTCATTTACAATCTGTAATTGATGATCATTAGTATGTTCTTTATATTTTTCTAATCTTGGTGCAGCAATAATCTTCTTATTATTCTTTAATCCATCAACTATCGAACCTACACCGCCATGAGTAATTAAAATATCACATTTACTAATATAATCTGTAAAGTCTTCCATACTAACATAATCAAATATTTTCATAAATTTAGAAACATATTTAGTATGTCCTGCTTGAACTATTACCTCTTGTTTTATATTCCCTTCCTTTATTTGTTTTTCAATAGCTTTCAATAATCTCTCAAAACTCTTATCTTGAGTTCCTAATGTTACAAATATCATTAATATATCCACCCACCAAACTTAGCTTTAGGATATAACTTTAGCATACTTTTCCACTGAACTATAAAAAGATCAGCAAATTTATATATTATTTTACCAGTAATTGTTTTAGTTGAAATATTTGCAAATGACTCGATAAAAATAATTTTAGAGCCAAATATTTTTCCAATGCAACACATCGGTCCTGCTGTATGTGTTCCCGTTGTTACAATATATTTAGGTCGATACTTAATAAAATAAAACAAACTAATAAAACAATTAATTAATAATTTAAATGGATAGGATAACATATGGTCTTTTGTCCCATATATCAAATAACCAAGACGGCTTTTATACTCGTCCTTTAAACTTGTAGTCGATTTTGTTTTCTCTGTAATTAATGAATAATTATAATCTTCAAACATCGGTTTTAAACATAACATTTCATTTAAATGTCCCCCTGTTGATGCTATAAACATTACTCTCTTTTTTCTCATATTATCCTCTCTAGCATAAGTATAATTGATTTGAATAAGTTTTACAAATAAAAAATATTCAAAACGAATATTTTACTATATTTTTCTTATATTAACTTAGCTTACTATATATATCGTGGAACGTTTCATGATAATCAACTACTTTATTATTTTTAAATCTTATCAATGTATAATCTCCAACTTGAACTTCACTAACATTTTTAGGTTTATTATTTGATTCATCTTTATTGTAATAAGAACTATTTAATACATCATCTAAATTAATGTAAAACAATTTTTTTGAATCTTCTTTATCACGATATGTTGTTACTAACTCATTTAATAAAGATGCATTACTCGCACTAGCTTTATAAATTATAACATAATAATCATCATAATCTAAATCAAACATAGAACCAATTATAGTTTGATCATAATCAAATGTTTCTCCAACTTTTTCATCATTTAAGTCATCTTTTGGAACTTCTTCTTTATTAGAAACTAATAACACTGTTAAACCGTAAACAATAATTAAAAATATACCTACAATAACTAAAATTTTTATAAAAGAACTAATCTCTTCTGAATTATTTGCTTTTTTTGTTTTCATTTTATAACCACCTAATAAAAATTATATCAGTATTTAATAAAAATGTAAATTTATTCGGGTGGAAGATAGTCTACAATATGTTAGGGCAAGGTATAAAAAAAGAAGAACTCTGTTAAAATTAATTTGAACCATTAACATTTACAATTTGTTTATAAT
>CAYUEQ010000030.1:0-12026 GCA_964443805.1 uncultured Muribaculaceae bacterium | reverse complement strand
TAGAATAACAGAAAAGAGTTGATTTCATGTCTGAAAACAAAACAAATATAAATTGGTATCCAGGTCATATGGCTAAGACTAAAAGATTAATTAGGGAAAAACTTGATTTAATCGATATTATATATGAATTAGTAGATGCGAGAATACCTTATTCTTCTAAAATTAAAGACATAGATACTTTAATTAAACATAAAACTAGAATCTTAATTATGACTAAGAGTGATCTTTGTGATAAAGAAGAAACCCAAAAATGGGTTTTACATTATAAAAACTTAGGTTATAAAGTTTTAATGGTTAATTTAAATAATGACAATGATTTTAAAGAGATTATTTCATTAACTAATTCATTAATGAAGGAAAAACAAGCTTTGAGAAGAAAAAAAGGGTTGAAGGATAAAGAAATAAGAGCATTAGTTATTGGAATACCTAATGTAGGTAAAAGTACTTTAATAAATAGATTAGCTGCTAGAAAAGCAACTAATGTGGGAAATAAACCAGGAGTAACTAAAGCATTATCATGGATTAAGACAACTCATAATATTAGTTTGTTAGATACCCCTGGAATACTATGGCCAAAGTTTGATGAAGAAAAAGTAGCTCTTAACTTATCGGCAATGAGTGCGATAAAAGAAGAAATACTACCAATAGATAAAGTATCTTTTTATATTCTTGAAACATTAAAAGAGCTTTATCCAGAGATATTACAAAAAAGATATAAAATAGAAGAAATTCCAATTGATACTTTAGACATTTATCCTTTAATTGCCAAAAACATGGGAATTAAAAACAGTGGGGGAGATATAGATTACGATCGAATTAGTTTACTTATACTAAATGATATTAAAGGTAATTTAATATCAAATATAACATTTGATAGGATGAGCAACTAATGGATAATCTTAAATATGAAAAAGAACTCTATAAAAAGGGTGTTTATTTAATCGCTGGTGTTGATGAAGTAGGGCGTGGTCCTCTTGTGGGCCCAGTAGTAGCTTGTGCTGTTATACTGCCTAAAAACTATCAATTAGAAGGACTAACTGATTCAAAAAAATTAACAGAAAAGAAAAGAGAAGAATATTATAGTATTATTATGGAACAGGCATTAAGTGTCGGTATTGGTATTGTAGATGCAAATGAAATAGATAGAATTAATATTTTAGAAGCAACAAAAGTAGCAATGAGATTAGCAATTGAAGATTTAAATATTAAACCAGAACATGTTTTAATCGATGCAATGAATTTAGATATATCTATTTCTAATACTAGCATAATTAAGGGAGACTTAAAAAGCATATCTATTGCAGCAGCATCAGTCATTGCTAAAGTAACTAGAGATAAAATGATGGTGGAGTTAGACAAGAAGCATCCTGAATATGGTTTTGCAAAGCATAAAGGGTATCCAACGGCGCAACATATTGAAAATGTTACTAAGTATGGAGTGCTAAAAGAATACCGATTTACTTTCAAGCCAATTCGTGATTTAATAAGAACTGGTGATACATTTGACAAAAATATCTAATTTTTTTAAAAAACCAATTATCAAAAACTACTTAATTGTTTTTGTATTTATATTAGCATTAGAAATTACTTTTAAATTAATAAACGGCTGGATTATTTTTTCAGCTTCAGTTGTAAGATTGATTTTATTTAGTAATCTAATTGCACTTATTGTAACATTTGGGTGTTCTTTTTTAAGTGAGAAAAAAAGTAGAATAGTTATTATGGTATTTACATCCTTAATAAGTTTGTATAGCTTAATTCAAATTGGACTATATAATTTTTTAGGAACATATATTTCTTTAAACACAGGTGCTCAATTTAATAAAGTAAAAACATATGTCTTAGACTTTCTAAAAAGCTTTATGTGGCATTTCTTTCTTATTTTAATCCCACTTTTAATATTAATAGTATTTTATATAGTAAGAAATCATTATGAAAAGAAAAAACATAAAGATATTATTAATGTTAAAAAAATAACTGATAAAACATTTAAATTTGAAAAATTGATAAGAATTAAATGGCGCTTAGGTTTGATTTTATTTTTAATTGTATCTTTAGTAGCATTCCAATATTCTTTAATTGCACCTTTTCTACAAAATAAATATCAATATTATAGTAATGCAGAGTTATATAAATATCCTAAAGTACAAAGTTTAGCTGTTAATCAATTTGGAATTATCGGTTATAGTTTTATTGATTTTAAAACAGTTTTAATTGGAGAAGGGATAAAAGTAGAAAAAAAAGTTGATTTTAAAAATGACAATCAAGAAGTTGCAGAAACTTTAGGTATAGATGATAGCAACTGGGAAAAAGTTGCAAAAAAAGAAAAAAACATTACTTATCAAAAACTTAACAATTATTTTATTAATCAAGAATTTTCTTTACCAAATGAAATGACTGGAATTTTCAAAGATAAGAATTTAATAGTTATAATGTTAGAATCTGTAGGTAGTGTTATTTTAGATTATCCTGAATACTTCCCTACAATTAATAAATTAAAAGAAGAAGGATTTAATTTTACCAATAATTATTCACCGAGAAATAGCTGCGCAACTGGTAATAATGAAATGACAATAATGACTAGTTTATTTAGTATTAATAATACATGTACTACCCAATCATTTAAAGATAATAAGTATTTTCAAAGTATCTTTAATATATTTAAAAATGAAGGATATAAAACAAGTTCTTATCATAATTATAATGATCATTTTTATAATCGAACTATTTCTCATAAAAATATGGGAAGTGAAGCCTATTATGATATCAATACTATAGAACCAGACTATACTCCATCGATGATAGACTGGCCAAGTGATGTAACACTAATGAAAGAAGCATCAAAGAGATTTATTGACGAAGATAAATTTATGGCATTTATAACAGCTGTTACACCTCATCAACCATATATTACAAGTAGTACATACGGAAATAAACATCTAGAGTTATTTGATGATTTAGATATTGCTAAATCAGTTAAAAGATATTTATCTAAACTAAAAGAAACTGATTTAGCTTTAGAAGAGTTATTAAATAATTTAAAAGAAAATAATAAGTTAAATGATACAGTTATAGTTATTACATCGGATCATTATCCATATGCACTATCTAATAAATCATTAGAAAAAATTTATAAAAATGAAATAAATATCAATAATGAAATTGACAGAACGCCATTTATTATTTATAATGCTAAAACAAAAGGTAGGGAAATAAATAAATACACTACACTTATGAATATTCTACCAACTGTTGCTAATATGTTTGATGTAGAACATGATTCAAGATTATATATAGGAAAAGATATATTTAATCCAGGATATGAAGATATTTCAGTGTTTAATGATGGTTCTTGGCAAACTTCTAAAGCATTTTACAATGCCACAACAGGAGAATTAGATTATGTATCTGATAAAGAATATACTGATGAAGAAATACTAGAAATTAATGAATTAATATATTATAAATTAAACGCTTCACATGAAGCGATAAGATCTAATTATTTTAAATACTTAGAAGATGAAATTAAATAGAAAGGAAGATATATTGAAAAATTTAGTAATTGTAGAATCACCAAGTAAAATAAAAACTATAGAAAAATACTTAGGAAAAGATTACAAAGTTTTATCGAGTAAAGGACATGTTAGAGATTTAGCAACAACAGGAAAATATGGATTAGGAGTTGATACAGAAAACAACTTTGAACCTAATTATAAAGCCATTACTGGTAAATCAAAAGTAATTAAAGAACTTGCTAAAGAAGTAAAAGATAGTGATAATGTTTATCTTGCTACCGACCCGGATCGTGAAGGAGAGGCGATATCTTGGCACTTATATGATGCTTTAGATGTTAAAGAAGAAAATTATCAAAGAGTTATATTTAATGAAATAACTAAGGATGTAATTCAAGAAGCATTTAAAAATCCACGTAAAATAGATATGAATTTAGTTAAATCACAAGAAACTAGAAGAATTTTAGATCGAATTATTGGATTTAGATTAAGTAAATTAATGCAATCTAAAACTGGAGGTAAAAGTGCAGGTAGAGTTCAAAGTGTAGCTTTAAAATTAATAGTTGACCGTGAACGAGAAATACAAAGCTTTATACCAGATGAATACTGGGAAATAAAAGCTGCTTTTCCTGATTTTGAAGCTAAATTAGAAAAATATCAAGGAAAAAAAATCGAAATCAAAGGTGAAAAAGAAGCTACAGATATCTATGATAAATTATCTAAAGCATTTAATATTGAAAAGATTAATACTAAAGAAAGAAAAAAGAGTAGTGTACTACCTTTTAAAACATCAACTCTGCAACAACTAGCATCTAGTAAACATGGATATGGATCATCTAAAACGATGAGAATTGCTCAAAAGTTATATGAAGGAATTGATTTAGGTACTGAAAGTACTGGGCTTATTACTTATATGAGAACAGATTCAACTAGATTGTCGCCAATATTTATTGATGAAACATTTAAATACATTAAAAATAAATATGGGTCAGAATACGTTGGAAGAGTTAAAAAAGGAAAAACAAAAGATAATGTTCAAGATGCCCATGAAGCAATACGTCCAACAAATATAAACCATACGCCAGAAAGTATTAAAAAATATTTATCACCTGATGAATATAAAATATATAATATGATTTACGCAAGAGCATTAGCATCTTTAATGGCTGATGCAAAGCTTAACGCTACTTCGATTGAACTAGATAACAATGGTTATATGTTTAAAGCAACAGGAAGTGTCTTAACATTTGATGGTTACTTAAAAGTTTATAGTCAATATGAAAAAACAGAAGATGTCATTTTACCTGATTTTTCAAACTATAAAACTAATGTTGTTATAGCTAATGAAATATTAAAATCACAACATTTTACAAAACCAAAAGCTAGATATACCGAAGCTTTATTAATTAAAGAAATGGAAAAATTAGGAATAGGGCGTCCAAGTACATATGCTAAAACAATGGAAACTTTAAAAGCTAGAAATTATGTTAATGTTTTAGAGAAAAGATTTCATCCAACTGAGATTGGAATTGAAACTACTGATAAATTACAAGAATATTTTAATAATATTATAAATGTAGAATATACTGCAAATATGGAAGATGATTTAGATAAAATAGCTGATAATAAATTAGACAACATCAAAGTATTAAAAGAATTCTATACTAAGTTTGAACCTTTAGTTCAAACAGCATTTGATAAAATGGAAAAGAAAGAAGCGAAGCTTACTGGAGAAAAATGTCCGGAATGTGATCATGACTTAGTAATTAGAAATGGTAAGTATGGTGAATTTACTGCCTGTTCTAATTTTCCAAAATGTAAGTATATTAAAAAAGATGAATCGAAAATCAAAGAAATTATGGATTGTCCAAAATGTGATGGTAAAGTAGTAGAGAAGAAAACAAGAAGAGGAAAAGTATTCTATGGATGTTCTAAGTATCCAAAATGTGATTTTGCATCATGGGATGAACCAATTAAAGAAAAATGCCCAGAATGCAAAGGAACACTAACAATAAATAAAAAAGATATTAAAAAATGTCTAAATTGTGATTATAAATCTGAATAATCACAATTTTTTTATATTTCTCTTTTTTTGACATTTTAATCGTTTTAATATATAATAAAAACTCATTAAAGGGGGAAAATATAATGATTAAATATTACTTAGCGCTTGAACATCAATATCGTGATTTTTTTCCTGTAAATAATGCAATAGGAAACTATCCACCTTTTTATATATATAATATTCAAGTAATAGACAATTTTACTAAAAGATATACTAATGAAGAAGAATTAAAAAGATATCTACTATCTATTAATGTAATTGATGAAGAGGAAATGAATTCTAATCTAACTATTTACTATTTAGATGGTAAAATACGTAAATCTAATGATGGAATATGTTATAAAGAAGATTATTATTATTTAGACCCAAATAATCTTAAAGAAATCTTAATAGTAAATAAAGATAATAAAGAATTTTTAAACCAAATCATATGTAAGCTTAAAGATAATTTTAAAGAAAAAACAATTGCTTTTAATTATTTTTTAGATAATTTATTTAAAATTAGTGAAAATCGTTTTGAGGTATTAGAGTTGATTAAATATATAGAATATAAGGAACTAAGAACTTTAGGATTTTATATAAAATCTAAAACTAAAAACATTGAATTGAATAAAAACATTACTTACTCATATAAACATAAAACTGAATTAATATAAGTTACAAAGGGGTGTATTATGGCTAAATATTATTTATCTGTTCTATATAAAGATAAAAGAGGAACAATTACAGAAGAACATAAAAAACTATCTAGGTTATCATCAAACTATGTATTTGAAAAAGATTCAAATAGAATTTATTATGATATTCCTTTAGAAAGCATTCTAAAAGATAAAGCAAATGATTTAAAGTATATTGCTTACTTTACTATGGCATTTAATAGTACCGATCATTTAAAAGAATATTTAATTGAAAATAATCTAATGCCTGATTATTTAAAGAAGAAAAGAATGAATATCTATACTACATATAAAAATGTACGTTATGGTTTAGAAACTGGTATACCATATGCAAAAACTAAAGAATACTTAAACCCTCAAACTATAAAGAAATATTACCTTAATAAATTCGATACAAATAAAGATGCATATTTTCAAGATAGTTATTTAATGAAAAAAAATCCGATTCCAGTAGATTTTAAATTATATAGTAAATTTTATCGTGTTTTAGAAGATAGATATAAAAGACCTAACTATCGTGGTTCATTTAAAGCTTTAGAAAATGTTTATAATCTTAATGATACTATGCAAAATAAAAAAGGACCTATTGGATATAAAGTAAAAGATGTAAGACAGGATTTAAAAAGTATTTTAGATAGAGAACTATATATTAAATCAGATAGTAATCAAGGAATAAATTATCATGGATTATTTGTATTAGCTAACTTAATTACAATTCATAATAAATGGTTAGTTAAAGATAGTAAAAAAGCTCAATTAGAGATGATTGATGAAATGAATGAACAATTATTTAAAAACTATTCATGTGTTAAAGAAAAACCTCTAGTTAAGCAATTAAAGCTAAATGAACAATTAAACTTTTTTGATAAACTATAAACAAGATAACTTCTTGTTTTTTTAGTGCTTTAAGTTATAATTATATAGAAGGATTGATTACATGAATAAGCATATAAGTGATTTTATTAACTACCTGACTATCGAAAAAAACTATTCTAAACATACTATTCAAAATTACGAATCTGATTTAGAATTATATATAAGTTATTTTCATAACAAAGATATCTTAAATATAAATAAACAAGATATTAGAGAATATTTAAAATATTTAGATGAACTTAATTACAAAACATCTAGCATAAGTAGAATGTTAAGTTCTCTAAGAAGTTTTTATAATTATTTATTAAGAAACCAAGATGTAGCAACTAATCCATTTAAAAACATTAAAAATCCAAAAAAAGAAAAAAAACTACCTAACTTTATTAAATATGAAGAATTAGAAAAAATATTAAAAACATGTCATAAAGATGATCCTTTAGGAACAAGAAATCAACTAATTATAGAATTATTTTACTCAACAGGAATTAGAATAAGTGAACTAATTAATATTAAAGTCCAAGATATTGATTTTTCTAATAATATAATTAAAGTATTAGGAAAAGGGGATAAAGAAAGAATTGTTTACTTTGGAAGCTATGCTTTAAAAAGTATTAATAAATATTTAAATGAATCTCGAGATATTCTATTAAAAGGAAAACAAAGCAAATATTTATTTCTTAATCATTTGGGAAATCATTTAACCGATAGAGGTGTTAGAGATATTATGGAAAGGGTTATTAAAGAATCTACAGTTAAAAACAAAATATCACCACATACCTTAAGACATACTTTTGCAACTCATATGTTAAATGAAGGTGCAGATTTAAAAACAGTTCAAGAATTACTTGGACACTCATCCCTAAGTACAACAGGCATCTATACCCATGTAAGTAATGAGCGACTAAGAAATATATATTTAAAATCCCACCCAAGAAGCAAAGGAGAAAATGAAAATGATTAAAGTTTATACAGGACCAATGTTTAGTGGAAAATCAGGTGCAATGATATCTGAATATAAAAAAATTTATGATAAAAATAAAGTAATTTGTTTTAAATCACAACTAGATACAAGAGATGGTGCATTTATTAAATCAAAACAATTTCCAGATCAAAAAATACCTGCTATTACAATTGATAAATTTGAGGATATAAAGAATCATTTAGAAGATAAACATAAGATAATATTTATTGACGAAGCAAATTTTATTAATGGTGATGCTAAAGAAATATTTAATTTATCAATATATAATAATTTAATTATTCATGTTTCAGGATTATCATTAACTGCTGAACAAAATCCTTTTGGTCAAGTACCATATATTTTAGCTATGGCAGACCATATATATAAATATAAAGGTGAGTGCCGTGTATGTAGCAAAGAAGCAAGTTGGACTTATTACTCAGGTGGCAAAGACCAAGATATTGTTGTAGGTGATGACAATTATATGGCACTATGTGATGAGTGCTTAAGAAATAGAACTAAAAACCAACAAATTATTAGTTAATGGTAGTTTTTGTAAAAACATGATAAAATTTAATTATGATAGATATATATAAATATTTTCTTATTATTTAAGAAACAAGTCAAAAAAACTTAAAAAGCATATTAAATTTGTATAGTTAAGGTGGTATGAATGAACAAGCATATTATAAATTTAGTTAAAAGAAATCAAGCAGCCTTTGGAATATTAGTTGATGTAAAATTTAAAGGTGTTATATGAAAACAAATAAAATGTTGAAATTTATTAGTAGTATTCCTGTAATAGTTATAATAGGTTATTATATTCCTTTTATTGCAGTCTGTTTAATTTTAATTAGATATTTTGTTTACAAAAAGAAAAAACATTACTATACTTATTTTAGTTTAATAATCCTTAGTTTGTTGATGATAATTCCTAGATTTATTACTAAAGTAATAGAAATAACAAAACTAGAAAAATTTAATTTTTCTTATTTGAATATAATAAATAATTCAGAAATATACTCTAATATATTGGATTATAGTAAGTTCTTATTTACTGTTGGTATTATATTTTTGTTAATTTCGGTAATATTTAAAAATTTATTTGATAAAGCAGCTAATTCTATTAAATCATATATAAATAGTAACGAAAAAATTGATGCAGAAAATAGAAGAAAAAATGATATGAAGATGAAAATTAAACAAGAACAAGCTAAAACTACTAATGTTATACATTGCCCTCATTGTGGAGGAGATAATATTTTAACTAAAGCAGTAGGGAAATGTAAATATTGTAGAAGAGGATTAAGTAATAAAGAAAAGAGATAAAGAGGTGGAAAATATGTTTTGTCCAGAATGTGGAAAAAATATAGATGTAAATGCGGACTTTTGTCCAGAATGTGGTCATAAAATTGAAAAGAATCAATTTAACCAAGGAAATAAGGAATCCAAAAAGATTACACAAAGTATAAAAGATTTTATTAAAAAGTATCAAAATCAATTTGTTATAAGTGTAATATCATTGATAGTTTTAATAGCAGGATTTACTATATTTAATAATTTAGTAGGTTTTACTAGATTGAGTTGGAACAAAGAATATTCTGCGAATGATTTAAGTATTGTAACTCAAACAAATTTAAAATTAGGAATAAATTTTTCTGATGAAAAAAATCTTGATCAAGTGAAATACTCAACTACTTGTGGAGATGTCAAAAGTGATGGATTAGAACTTGTATGGAATTTGACTGAAAATATAGGTAAATGTGAAATTACAGCTACTTATAAAACCCAAAAAATTAGTAAAGAATATAACGTTATTCCATTTGGTATCACTCAAGAAGAATTAGCTTCTGATTTTGACTATGAATTTCCAGAAATTGATGAAGAATGGAACCAAAAGAATAAAGAATATGAAAACGGAACTTATGATATTAATTCTAATGATATTAAGATAAGCATTACAGGTAAAGGTAATATTGATAGCACAGTGGCTATAATAAACGAAAACACAAAAATCAGTAATAAAGAAGGATTAATTGATAAGCTTTATACTTTTTATACAGAAGCAACCATGACAGAAGCAACAATAACTATTCCGTATACCGTTGAAGATTTAGATCAATATGATTTAAACGAAGATAATTTAACTGTTTATTATTACAATGTTAAAGAAAATAAATACGAAAAAATTAAAACAAATATTGATAAGACAAATAAAACTTTAACAGTTACTTTAAAACACTTTTCTCATTATGTTGTGGGGGATTCTGAATTAACTAAAGAGAAACCTACCACCCAAATCTTGTTTATTCTTGATAATTCTTGGAGTTTATATACTAATGAACAATATAAGGAACTTACAGGTAAAGAATATACAGATTGGTTATTAAGAGAAAAGAAGTTAGATGGTTTTGATTCCACAGGTAGAAGATTTACTGTAACGAGTGAATTAATATCAAAATTAAATAAAAGTAATTACCAGATGGGATTATCAGAATTTAGAAGTGATTATGCTAATGCTTTGCCAATAGGTAGCAGTTCTGATTCGTTAAAATCAAAATTAAAAAATATGTATGGAGAATTTATAACTAGAAAAGAAGGTACAAATATAACCACAGCTCTAACTAGTGGTATGAGTGAGTTTACCTCCGAAAGTGATTATAAGTATATAGTACTTTTAACCGACGGACATGATTCCTCGTTAAACAAAAATTCAAAAAAGATTATTGATAAGGCCTTAAATAGTAATATTAAAATTTGTGCAATAGGTTTTGGTGAAAGTTCATACAATGAATCACTTGCTAATATTTCAAATGGCACAGGTTGCAAATTTTATTCTTCGGGAAATGCAAGTGGTCTAACTGAATTATTTGATAGTGTGGGAACAGAACTGAATAATGGTTTAGTTGATATAGATAATGATGGTAAAACAGATGGAATACTTATAGCTGATAGCGGGTTCATTGTTAATAGAGATGGCTTTTCGTTTTATAATTATGGTACTAATTTATCTACTGGAGGTCATTGTTATGGTATGGCAACCTTTGCTCAATTATATTATAAAAAAGTATTGCCTTTAAACGTAGGAAGTAAAACCTCAAAGAAAAACACTTCTTATCCTTATAATTTAACCGATACATATTTTGAAAACTATGGTAATTTATATGATTATAAATTAAAAACAAATGAGTTAAAATATGTTTTTGGATTTGAACATTTTGGCGAAGAAAATCCTGCTGATCTAAAAGTTTTGGAAAATGATTCATTAGTATATAATCCAACATACCGAAAAATTATAGATAAATCAGGAATTTATCAATATAGTGATACTAAAAAATCAGGATTAGATAAAGATGGTCAAATAAAAAAATGGGGTTTTAATTATTCTACTTATGTTGATATTTTAATTAATGAAGACACTATGCAAGCAAGTAGGGTTATAAAAAATGACGATAAGCAAATGTTTAATGCTATCTATGCCGGTTTTATTAAACAGAATACTACAACCCATTATTCTTCGGGATCGAATTTTACTCTTTGGATGAGAAATGCTATTGGTACTGAAAATATTGATTACACTAGTGGTCCAGGTTTTATAAATATCCTAAAATCAAGAATGGATGATAACGATGCACCTGTAATATCATCAACTTTCAGTGGGGGATTACACGCAATAAATGCAATAAGTTTAGTCCAAGATATTGATAATCCAAATTACTATTACATTGGGGTTTATGATAACAATTATCCTGGTGAAAAAAGATACGTCGATTTAGAATGTAAGAAAAACACTTGTTTAACTAAAGAAAATGAATATTATACAAAATCAAAGCAACCTATTAGAGTTACTCCATCACTTGAATTTGATTTAGATTATTATAATTAACTAAAGAAGCAAAACAGCTTCTTTTTTGTTGATAGAGTAAAATATTTTT
>CAYUEQ010000029.1:0-12366 GCA_964443805.1 uncultured Muribaculaceae bacterium | reverse complement strand
CTTAGCATTATTAGAGGAGGGCGATGGGGTAGCTATTAGGATATTGATGGGGATGAATATAGACGTTGATTTACTATATGAAGAATTTTCATCTAATTTAAGTTTTAGAAAATCAAGTAATAAAAACAAATTATTAATAGATGAATATTCAGTAGATTTAAATAAAAAATGTCTTAATGGAGAAATAGATCCAGTTATAGGTAGGGATGAAGAAATTAATTCCTTAATTGAAATACTTTCTAGAAGAACTAAAAATAATCCATTACTAGTGGGTGATGCTGGTGTAGGAAAAACATCTATTGTAGAAGAGTTTGCTAATATGGTTGTTTTGGAAACTGTACCAGCAAATTTAAAAAAGAAACGAGTACTATCAGTTTCAATGTCATCCTTAGTTGCAGGTACAAAATATCGTGGTGAATTTGAAGAAAGAATAAATAAAATATTAAAAGAAGTAGAAGAAAATAATGAAATTATTTTATTTATAGATGAAATACATACTTTAATAGGTGCAGGTGGTGCTGAAGGAGCAATTGATGCCTCTAATATTTTAAAACCATATTTAGCTAGAGGTGTAATAAAATGTATAGGTGCAACGACTGAAGATGAATATGATAAACATATTGCAAAAGACAAAGCATTAGAAAGACGCTTTCAAGTAATTAATATTTTAGAACCTAATTATGAAGAAACATTATTTATATTAAAGTCGATTAAACCAATATATGAAAAACACCATTCAATTAAAATAACTGATAATATGATTGAAGAAATTGTCAGTCTTTCAAATAAATACATCTATGATAAATTCAACCCAGATAAATGTATTGATGTTCTTGATTCAGTTTGTGCTAAAGCAAAAGTAAATCATTTAATCAATAATGTAAACTATAGGTTAAATAAAGACTTACAAGAAATAATAGATAAAAAAGAAAAGAGTATCGAAAAACAAGATTTTAATCAAGCAATAAATTTAAAGAATAAGGAAGAACAACTAAAGAAAAAAATGAATAATAAAAACAAGGAATTAAAAATAACTAAAACTATAATTTATGAAGTAATACAAAATAAAACACTTATTCCATTGTTAGAGAATAAAAATAAAGTAATAAATAAAATAAAAAGTAATTTAAAAACAAATATTTTTGGACAAGACAAAGCAATTGATAAAATAATAGATAATTTAAAAACAAATGACTCGATAACACCTCTATCATTTCTATTTACAGGATCTAGTGGCATAGGTAAAACAGAAAGCGCAAAACTTATATCTCAAGGACTAAACAACAAAGGAGGTATAATAAGACTAGACATGAGTGAATATGCTCTAGAAACAAGTATAAACAAGCTTATAGGGGTATCTGCTGGTTATGTTGGGTATGAAGATGAAACAATACTAAACAAAGTTAAAAAGAATCCTTATTCAGTTATCCTACTTGATGAAATAGAAAAAGCACATAGTCAAGTACTAAATTTATTTTTGCAAATACTAGATGAAGGATTTATTACAAATAATAAAGGAGAAAAAGTCATGTTTAGTAATACTATAATAATTATGACTTCTAATGCAACAACTACAAACAATTTAGGATTTAATCAAAATGATAAAAGATCAAATGAATATCTAAGTCCTGAGTTATTAAATCGTATAACAAGTATTATTGAGTTTCAAAGTATAGACTTAAAAACTATAAAAGAATATATTACTATTAATATAAAAGATATATCAGATAAAAATTTAGAAGAACTTATATTAAAAAGTGATTATAAAATTTATGGTTTAAGAAAAGCAAGCAAACTAATTAAAAACAAAAAACTATATGTATAAAAGTTACTGCAAAAAAGCATTAACTTTTTTTAATATGATTTTACAAATCTAGTTATTATTGATAGAATAATTGATAGAAATGAGGATTTCAAAATGAAAACTAGAACACGTTTTGCACCTAGCCCGACAGGATATATGCATATTGGAAATTTACGTACTGCTATATTTAGTTATTTAGTTGCTAAAAGAGATAATGGAGAATTTATTCTACGTATAGAAGATACAGATCAAAAAAGAGAAGTAGCTGGTGCTATTGACTTTATTTATGATACCTTAAAACTATGTAATATAGAAATAGATGAAGGTCCAAATAATGCTGGTAATTATGGTCCGTATATTCAAAGTCAAAGGACTGATATTTATCAAGAATATGCAAATAAATTAGTTGAAAGCAATAAAGCGTATTTCTGTTTTTGTGATGAAAAAGAATTAGAAGAACAAAGGGAAAAAGCAAGTAAAGCTAAGATACCTTTTTTATACAATGGAAAGTGTCAGCGTTTAACTAAAGAAGAGATTGATAAAAAAATATCAAATAAAGAAGAATATGTTATAAGACAAAAAATGCTTAAAGAAGGTCATACTATTGTTGATGATTTAGTATATGGAAAAATAAAAGTAGATAATGAAACTTTAGAAGACCAAATATTAATTAAAAGAGATGGATATCCTACTTATAATTTTGCAAATGTAATAGATGACCACTTAATGAATATAACTCATGTAATGAGAGGTAATGAATATTTAAGTCAAACTGCTAAATATAATTTATTGTATCAAGCTTTTGGATGGCAACAGCCTAGTTATATCCATGTTGCAATGGTATTAGGTGAAGATGGTAATAAATTAAGTAAACGTAATGGAGATGCTTCGTTTATGGATTTGTATAATGATGGATATATACCTCAAGCAATAATAAATTATTTAGTACTACTAGGTTGGTCCCCGGAATCTAATCAAGAAATATTTACAATGGAAGAACTAAAAAAAGAATTCGATCCTAAAAGAATAAGTAAATCACCATCAATATATGATGTAAAAAAATTACAATGGGTAAATTCTCAATATATTAAAAAATTAGATTTAGAATCTTTTGTTAAATTAGTTAAACCTTTCTTAGTTAGTTCATATAATTTAGAAGATAAAGAAGACAAGTGGATTGAAAAATTAATATCTATCTATCAAAATCATATTAGTTATGGTAAAGAAATTATCAAAGAAACAGAATTGTTCTTTAAAGAAGACATTGAAATAAATGAAGAGTGTAGAGAGTTTTTAAATAGCGACCCATTAATTAATGATGTTATAAAAGTATTCACAACAGAAACAAAAAATACAAATGAATGGACAATTGATACTATTAAAGAAATTATTAATAAAGTAAAAGAACAAACAGGTGCTAAAGGTAAAATTTTATTTATGTCAATAAGAATAATGGTTAGTGGACAGATGCATGGACCTGAATTACCAGATACAATTTATCTATTAGGTAAAGAAACTATATTAAATAGATTAAGGAGTTAATCATGAAAATTTATAATACTAAAACCCGTAAGATTGAAGAATTTATTCCTCACAACAAAGATGAAGTAACTATGTATACATGTGGACCAACAGTCTACCATTATGCTCATATTGGAAATCTTCGTACTTATATTATGGAAGATATATTAGAAAAAACATTAAAATATATTGGATATAACGTAAAAAGAGTAATGAATATTACTGATGTTGGGCACTTATCATCTGATGCTGATTCAGGTGATGATAAAATGATTAAAAGTGCAAAAGAACAAAACAAAAAAGTAATGGAAATTGCTGATTATTATACTGAATCATTCTTTAAGGACTTCGAAAAATTAAATATATATAAACCTGAAATAGTAAGTGCTGCAACAGATAATATTGATGAATATATTAAAATTATAGAAAAACTCTTAAAAACTAATTACGCTTATTCATCAGGTGGTAACATCTATTTTGATACATCAAAAATAGATGAATACTATTCATTAACAAATCATACTGAAGAAGATTTAATGATTGGTGCTAGAGATGATGTAGAAGAAGATAAAAACAAAAAAAATATAACTGACTTTGTTTTATGGTTTACTAAATCAAAATTTGACGATCAAGATTTAAAATGGGATTCGCCATTTGGAGAAGGGTATCCAGGATGGCATATAGAATGCTCTGGTATTAGTATGAAATACTTAGGTAAAAATTTAGATATTCACTGTGGAGGTGTTGATAACATTTTTCCACACCATACTAATGAAATTGCTCAAAGTGAAGCATATTTAGGACATTCATGGTGTAAATATTGGATTCATGGAGAACATCTAAATGATATAACAGGGAAAATGAGTAAATCAAAAGGAGAAACACTAACAGTTTCAACTTTAGAAAATAAAGGTTATGATCCACTTGCATATCGTTTCATGTGTTTAAACAGCCATTACCGTAAACAATTAATATTTACTTATGAAAGTTTAGATGGAGCCGCTAATTCTTATCAAAAATTAAAAAATAAAATAAATAACCTGCCGCAAACAGGTAATATAGATAAAGAAATATATGATAAATATAATAACTTATTTATTGATGCAATAAGTAATGATATGAACACAGCTAATGCAATAACAATAATCTATGATTTACTTAAAGATAATGTCGACGAATATAATAAATATGTTTTAATTAAAGACTTTGACAAAGTACTAAGTTTAAACCTAACAAGAAACGATAAAATAAAACATGATAAACATGACTACATAATTCAAAAAATTGAAGAAAGAAATCAAGCCAAAAAAGATAAAAATTATCAACTAGCAGATAACATAAGAGAAGAATTATCAAGTTTAAATATAGAATTATTAGATACTAGAGAAGGAACAACATATAAAATAAAAAGTTAATAGAAATAAAACACCAATACGGTGTTTTTAAGTGGTTAAAATAACAAACGTTAAATGTAAAGATTACAAATAAAAAAGTTGTCTCCTCGACAATTTTTAAATATACTTTATCAATTAGTATTTATTATAGGGGAAAATTCTTTTATAATTAATTTCTTACATATCTTTTTCGGGATGTTTATCTTCAGGATCGATAAAGAAATCTTCGATAGGTACATCTAATATATTACTTATTTTCCACAAATTATAAACACCAATTCCTTGATCTATTTTATTGCTTTCTAAATTACCAATTAGAGATGTAGATACATCTGCTAATTCAGCTAATTTTTCTTGTGTTAGTTCGTTATTTTTGATTTTTCTGATTTGTCGATAATATTTTATATTTCTTCCGATAATTTTGAATAAATTTGTTTCTGTAAAATTGCTCATAAATATCACTTCCAGTAATATTCTTACACATTTACAGTGTTATATACCATATACTATAAATGTTAAAATACCATTGCAAATGATTTGCTTGTTTGTTAAAATAGTAATATCGAAATAATTATTTGTTTCGAAAAATTTAAAAGAGCAGAATTTTACCAACAAAATATGTAAATTACCTTTTCTGCTCTAACAAAAAGGTGTAAAAATGAAGCTAACTAGATATTTCTGTTATGTTGAAGTAGATAATAATATTTATGCTGTTTATAATGAAATCGTAGAAAAAGTTATGTATGTTAACAAAAATATGTTGATTAACATTATTTTAAATAAGAATTTAGAAAAAGTAGATAGAAATAAGTTAAAGGAAAATTTTATCTACGAAAGCTTATTTACTAGTATTTTAAATAAAATACGTTATAACAAAGCTAAAAGAAAGTTTAGTACTGATCCTAAAAGATTAAAATTAGAATTGCAAAGTAATTATCTAAAATTATTATTAAAATAATATTTTGTAAACAAATCTGTATCTTCCGTGATATAATTAATTTAATATACAGAAAGGATATATATAGATGAATGAATATATTAGTAATTTGATTGAAAGAAATCAAAATGTAATAAGTAACATTAATAATGAAAATGATAAAAAAACTTATTTAAATAATTTAATATGGGCTAGTAATCTAAATCAAAGATTAAGTAATTTAGATTATAGTGAAAGAGAGCAGGCTTTAGAAAAAATTAAAGAAGTTCTTAATAATGATTATTTAACTCTTGCTGGAGGAGTTTTAGAAGAGGAAATAGTAAAAGGTAGAAGCATATAAATCTTTAAATAGTACTTTAAAATATTAATAAAAATAAAGAACAAAAGAAATTTTGTTCTTTTGTTGTGAAAAATTATTTATAGTTTGGTATGATATAATTTATTTATTGTTAAAGAGGCAAATTATAATTTATAATTTATAAACCATAATAAAGAGTAGGTGTTAGGTATGTTTAAATTAGTTTCGAAATATAAACCAGCAGGTGATCAACCTAAAGCGATTGAAAAGTTAGTAGAAGGACTTAAGAATAATGAAAAACATCAAGTGTTATTAGGTGCTACTGGTACAGGTAAAACTTTTACAATTGCTAATGTAATTGAAAAAGAACAAAGACCTACATTAGTCCTTGCTCATAATAAAACATTAGCAGGTCAGTTGTATGGCGAGTTTAAAGAATTGTTTCCAGAAAACAGAGTAGAATATTTTGTTTCTTACTATGATTATTATCAACCTGAAGCATATGTTCCAAGTAGTGATACTTATATTGAAAAAGACTCATCTATTAATGATGAAATAGATGAATTACGTCATTCAGCAACAGCTGCAATTTTAAATAATAAAGATGTAATAGTTGTTGCATCAGTATCAAGTATTTATAACATTGGAGAAGTAGAAGAATATAGAGCTAGTATGTTAACCTTAAATGTTGGAGATATTGTAAAAAGGAATGATATTTTAAATAAACTTGTTGATATGACTTATGAACGAAGTGAGTTAGATTTTCATCGCGGAACTTTTAGATCTAAAGGAGACGTTATTGAAATTATTCCTGTAGGAGAAAAGAGTGAAGGAATTAGAGTAGAGTTATTTGGTGATGAAATAGAAAAGATTAGTATGTTTGATCCTCTTACTGGAAGAGTCAACGTGAATAAAAAAAGTGTTTCTTTATTCCCAGCATCTCACTTTGTTGTAAGTGATGATCATAAACTTGAAGGAATAAGAAGAATAAGAGAAGAGACAAAAGAAAGATTAAAGTATTTAAAAGATAATGGTAAATTAATAGAGGAGCAACGATTAAGAGAACGAGTTAATTATGATATGGAAATGTTAATGGAAACTGGTTTTTGTAGTGGTATTGAAAATTATTCTCGTCATTTAGCTCTTAGAGATGAGGGTTCTACACCGACTACATTAATGGATTTTTTTCCAGACGATTATCTTTTAGTTGTAGATGAATCGCATGTTATGCTTCCACAAGTTAGGGGAATGTATAATGGAGATAGAGCTAGAAAACAAACTTTAGTTGATTATGGTTTTAGATTGCCTAGTGCACTTGATAATCGACCATTAAAGTTTGATGAATTTGAAGAAAAAATAAATCAAGCTATATATGTCTCGGCAACACCAGGAGATTATGAATTAGAAAAAGTAAATCATAAAACAGTTAATCAATTAATAAGACCAACTGGACTTTTAGATCCGACGATTGAAGTTAAGAAAACAGAAGGTCAAATAGATGATATTATTGAACAAATTAATAATAGAAAAGAAAAAAATGAAAGAGTTTTAATAACAACCCTTACTATAAGAATGGCTGAAGAATTAACAAATTATTTAAAAGAATATGGAATTAAAGTTGCTTATTTACACAGTGAAGTAAAAACACTAGAAAGACTTAAGATTATTAGAGAATTAAGGTTAGGAAAATATGATGTCGTAGTTGGAATCAATCTACTCCGAGAAGGAATAGATATCCCAGAGGTAAGTTTAATATGTATTATGGATGCTGATAAACAAGGGTTCTTAAGAAGTTATAGAAGTTTAGTTCAAACAATTGGTCGTTGTGCAAGAAATGCTAATGGACATGTTATTATGTATGCTGATAAAATGAGTGAAGCCATGAAGAATTCAATTGCTGAAACTGAAAGAAGAAGAGCTATTCAAGAAAAACATAATATTGATAATAATATAACACCAGTAACTATATCTAAAGATATTAGAGATTTAATAAGTAATGTTGATGAAGATAAATTAGTTGAATCCCCTAAATTAAGTAAAAAAGAAAAAGTGGGAATTATGGAAAATATAGAAGAAGAAATGAAGTTGGCTGCTAAAAGATTAGACTTTGAAAGAGCTATGGAACTTAGAGATATACTATATGAATTAAAAAGCAGTTAGAGAGGATTTTATGAAAGCACTTATAACTGGAGCAAGCTCTGGGATCGGAAGAGATATGGCTCGCTATTTAACAGAACTAAACTATGATTTGATATTAGTTGCTAGAAACAAAAAAGAGCTAGATCATTTAAAAAAAGAATTAAAAACTAATGTTAAAGTTATTAAAGTAGATTTGATTGATGAAAATAGTGTGTTTAAATTATATGATCAAGTAAAAAAAGAAAATGTAGATTTTGTTATAAATAATGCCGGTTTTGGTTTGTTTGGAAAGTTTCATGAAACAGACTTAGTATCAGAATTAGAAATGATAGATTTAAATATTAAAGCAGTTCATATTTTAACTAAGTTATTTTTAAAAGATTTTGTAAAACAAAATCAAGGTAGAATACTCAATGTAGCAAGTAGTGCAGGATTCTTAGCTGGACCAACACTAAGTACTTATTATGCTACTAAAAATTATGTATTAAAACTAACTATGGCTATTTATGAAGAGTTAAAAGAAAGCGGTAGTAATGTTAAAATCAGTGCCCTTTGCCCTGGGCCGGTAAACACTAATTTTAATAAGGTAGCTGAAGGAAAATTTACTATTAAAGGATTAAGTAGTGAATATACAGCTAAATATGGAATAGATAAATGTTTAAAAGATAAGTTAATTATTATTCCTGGAACATCTACCAAAATAGGGGTCTTTTTATCTAGGTTCTTACCGTATAAATTAATGTTAAAAATTAGTCGAAGAATTCAAGAAAAAAAACAAAATAAAAATTGTTAATTATTTAACAATTTTTTATTTCTATTAAAGAAAACCTCTAATAAAGTATCAAATTCCTCTTGATCTTTTAATGGTTCTAAATACATTTCTAAATCATGATATTTAATTTTTTGGATTAAAATATCTGATTCATTATCGTTGTTGACTAATAACACAACTTTTTCATTATCAAATGTTGCAATATCAACAACTACAAACTTTTGGTTATCGTCTAGAGTTATTAACTCTCCTTTATTTACTTTTACTTCGCTCACTCCTCTCAATTGCAATATTGTTAATTGAGTCAACTTTGTCATGAACATCAGATAAAGGTCTATCTCCTTTAAAATAATCTTCTAAAATCTCATTATATTCGGATCTTAATTGAATTGCTTCTTCATCATATAAAGGCCAAGTTGGATCCCCTAATGTATAACGATAAGCTTTTTCAAATATATGAGTATTGTTTTCAAGGGCTTTAACTCCTCCAGCTAATCCAATTAAGAGAGCTAAAGTTATCGCAACTCTTTTAGGAGAAAAGTTTATTTCAATATTAATTATTTTTCTTCCGTGTTTACCTGTTTTTTTAGTGCTATTAATATATGCAATAGATTTTCTTCGTTCTAATTCTTCTTCTAACTCTCTATTTTTTATTTCTTGTTCTTGTTCTTCTCTTTCTTTTCTGTTTTGTAATTCTCTTTCGGCTTGAAGTTTTAATAACCACTTTGGTATTTCAATTTGTCTTTCTTCTTTGTTCATATGTCACTTCCTTATAACTCCTATTATACCACTAACAAAAAGTTTTATAAACAGTTTTTGACAAACGAACAATTGTTTTAATTGTTATTTAATGATATATTAATTGATGGGAATAATAGGTAAAGACAAATCTATGATTTTTTGATAGAATATAAAACTAATGTTGAGGGATGATTATGGAAAAATTAATAATAAAAGGTGCGCGAGAAAATAATTTAAAAAATATTGATATCGAAATACCTAAAAATAAATTAGTAGTGATAACGGGAGTTAGTGGATCGGGAAAAAGTTCGCTGGCATTTGATACTATTTATGCAGAAGGTCAAAGAAGATATGTTGAAAGTCTTAGTGCATATGCTAGACAGTTTTTAGGTGGAACTGAAAAATCTGATGTTGACTCAATAGAAGGCTTATCACCAAGTATTGCTATTGATCAAAAGACAACTAATAAAAATCCACGTAGTACTGTTGGTACTGTAACGGAGATTTACGACTACTTGCGTCTTTTGTACGCAAGAGTTGGTGTGCCTTATTGTGCTGAACATAAAATACCAATTACATCACAAAGTATTGAAGAGATGACTAATAAAGTATTAGGTTATGAACAAGGAACAAAATTAGAAATAATGGCTCCAGTAGTTCGTAGTGCAAAAGGAACACATAAAGATTTATTTGATAATTTAAGAAAACAAGGTTTTAGTAGAGTTAGAGTTAATAACGAAATTAAAAGTTTAGATGAAGATATTGTATTAGAAAAAAACAATAAGAGTAATATTGAAGTTGTAATTGATCGAATTGTTTTAAGTACTGAAGATAGAGGAAGACTATTCGAAGATTTAGAAATTGCCACTAAACTTGCCGACGGTAAAGTTTTAATTAATATTATTGGTGATAAAGAAATATTAATGAGCGAGAAATATGCTTGTATTCATTGTGATTATTCAATTAGCGAGTTAGAGCCAAGAATGTTTTCATTCAACTCACCATATGGTGCTTGTCCAGAATGTAATGGATTAGGTGTAACGTTGCATATGAGTGAAGATT
Source organism: uncultured Muribaculaceae bacterium (assembly GCA_964443805.1). Lineage (GTDB taxonomy): Bacteria > Bacillota_I > Bacilli_A > RF39 > UBA660 > CAYUEQ01. The sequence continues at coordinate 1,698 of CAYUEQ010000029.1, read as the reverse complement.
TAGTAATACCTGATGATAATTTATCAATTAATGATGGTGCTATTAAAGTATTAACACTTGATAATAATTTATATTACTCAAGTTTAAAAACTACTTGTGATTATTATAAAATAGATATGAATAAACCATTTAAAAAATTAACTAGAAGACAAAAAGATATTGTTTTATACGGTTCGCCGGATTTAATTGAGTTTGTCCATGAAAGTAAAAATGGAAACACCAGAAATTCAAAAGATTACTATGAAGGAATTATTACAAATTTAGAAAGAAGATATATAGAAACTAATAGTACATGGATTAGAGAGTGGATAGAAAAATACATGATTGAATCTACTTGTCATCTATGTCATGGTGCTAGATTAGATAAAACAATTCTTAACATCTTTATAAATAAGAAAAACATTTATCAAATGACTCAGATGAGTGTTAAAGAATTAATTAAGTTTTTTGATAACCTAAAACTAGATAAAGAACAACAAGAAATTTCAGAATTACTAATTAAAGAAATTCAAAGTAGATTAATATTTTTAAATAATGTTGGTTTAAATTACTTAACTCTAGATCGAAACGCAGGAACTTTATCTGGTGGTGAAGCGCAACGAATAAGGCTAGCTACACAAATAGGAAGTAGATTATCAGGTGTTTTGTATGTTTTAGATGAGCCAAGTATTGGTTTACACCAAAGTGATAATGATAAGTTAATTTCATCCCTAAAAGAAATGAGAGATTTAGGTAATACATTAATTGTAGTTGAACATGATGAAGATACAATGATGTCAGCTGACTATTTAATAGATATAGGACCTGTTGCTGGTGATAATGGTGGATATGTAGTTGCAGAAGGTACTCCGGAAGAAGTTGCAAACAACGAAGCAAGTATTACTGGCAGATATTTAAGTGGAAAGGAAAAGATTGAAATTCCTAACACTAGAAGAAAAGGAAACAAAAAGTTCTTAGAAGTTATTGGTGCAGAAGAAAATAACTTAAAAAATATTAATGTCAAAATACCTCTTGGAACTTTTACTACTGTTACAGGAGTTAGTGGATCTGGAAAAAGTAGTTTAGTTAATGAAATAATTTATAAATATTTATCTAGTAAAATATATAAATCAAAGCTGATTCCAGGAAAATATAAAAAAATAAATGGTTTAAATAACCTTGATAAAGTAGTCCTTATATCACAAGATCCAATTGGAAGAACACCTAGAAGTAATCCAGCAACTTATGTTGGAGTATTTGATGATATACGTGATGTATTTACTAATACTAAAGAAGCAAAATTAAGAGGATATAAAAAAGGTAGATTTTCATTTAATGTTAAAGGTGGACGTTGTGAAGCATGTCGTGGAGATGGAGTTAAGAAAATAGAAATGCATTTCTTACCAGATGTTTATGTACCTTGTGAAGTATGTCATGGAACAAGATACAATAGTGAAACATTAAAAATTAAATATAAAGGTAAGAATATAGCAGAAGTATTAGATATGCGCGTAACAGAAGCATTAAAGTTCTTCGAAAATGTACCTAAGATTAAGAATAAACTTCAAGTAATTGAAGATGTAGGATTAGGATATATTAAATTAGGGCAAAGTGCTCCTACATTATCAGGAGGAGAAGCAGAAAGAGTAAAGCTTGCTAAAGAATTACAAAAGAAAGCAACAGGTAAAACAGTATTTGTACTAGATGAACCAACAACAG
>CAYUEQ010000028.1:1048-12694 GCA_964443805.1 uncultured Muribaculaceae bacterium | reverse complement strand
CCAAGGAGTTCCGTTACCACAACAAGTATATACCATTACTGGTCTAGTATTACAAACTAGGCAGTTTGGACCTCCACCTAATGCTGGACGATCACAACTATCTAATGAATTTTCTGGACTTGCGTTTTGCTGTAATACATTAATTACAGATAAAATTTCAGCGACACAATTACCTGTATCTCTTCCATTATCTTTGTTACACATAATATTCACCCTTTCATGTATTCTCATTAATAATTTATGAGTATTATCTAAAAAAGTGATTGATTTGCTAATTTTGTTTTAATTTAAAAAAAGATATAGTATAATGTCTTATAGGTGATAAGTATGTTTTGGCAATATCTAATCATAATTGCAGTATTAATTTTAATTGCTCTAATAGCTGTTAAGATTACAAAGAAAAATTTTAAAATTGAGGCTAATAAATTAGTTAATTTCTTAGGCGGAAAAGATAATATTATTAATGCTGAATGTAATCTATCCAGATTTAAGGTTATACTTAGAGATGTTACGATTGTGGATAAAGATGCAATTCAAAAAATAGGAGCTAAAGGAATAGTAGAAATAGATAATCAATTAAAAATTATATTTGGTAAAGAAGCAAAGCAATTAAAAAAATATATTAATGAAATGTTATAAAAAAAGAGTTTAAACTCTTTTTATTTGATTACAATTCGATATATATTTTTTTTACCACGATGAATTATTATTTCTTCAGTCTTTTTAATAAGTTCTTTCGGATTAGTTATTTTATTGTCATTTAATTTAATTCCACCCTGTTCTACTAATCTTCTAGCTTCACTTTTTGATAAACAGATATTAGTTTCAAATAATAAATCACATATATTAAATTCATCTATTAATAATTTTTCGTCTAAATTTATTATTGGTAAATTATCAGTATTACCACTAAAAGCTTCATCACTAGCTTTTTTAACCTCTAAAGCTTTAGTTTCACCATGAAGAAATTTAACAACTTCAAAAGCTAAGGCTTTTTGAGTTTCTCTTTTTTCTGGATTTTGTTTTAATTTTAGTTCATATTCTTCGATTTGATCTTTTGTTAAAAAAGTGAAATATTTTAAATAGTCTATCGCAATAATGTCTGGAGTACGGACAAAGTATTGATATAAGTCATAAGAAGATGTTTTATTTGAATCTATCCAAACAGCATTACCTTCACTTTTACCAATTTTATTACCACTTTCATCTAAGACAAGAGGCATACAAAAACCATAAGCTTCTTTACCTATTTTTCTTTTGATAAGTTCTATCCCAGATGTGATATTCCCCCATTGGTCAGATCCTGCCACTTGTAATACGCAGTTTTTAGTTTCGTATAAATGTAAAAAGTCTAGGGCTTGCATTATCATATAAGAAAATTCAGTATACGTTATACCTGTTTCTAATCTTCTTTTAACTATATCTTTGTTTAACATATAATTTACACTAAAGTGTTTTCCATATTCACGTAGAAAATCTATAAAATTAATTTCTTTACTCCATTCATAATTATCAACAACTTCATCACATCCAAATATTTCTACTTGTTTTTTTAAACTGTTTAAATTATGTTCAAAAATATCATCAGCTATAATTTCTCTTTCTGAGTTTGGTCTTGGATCACCGATTCTTCCTGTTGCACCACCTACTAATAATATACATCTATGTCCTGCATCATTAAGTCTCTTTGCTGTTAAAAATGCAGCTAAATGTCCAACATGAAGACTATCAGCTGTTGGGTCGGTTCCTAAATAAAATGTTAATTTCTCATTATTAAGTTTATCTTTTAAAAGTGGCGACGATATATCTTTAATTAATCCTCTCCATTTTAAATCTTCATATAATTTCATTTTTTACCTCTTTCTTAAAAAAAAACATCCATAAATTTAAGGACGAAATTTATATTCCGCGGTACCACCTTAATTTATGAATGTATCATACTCTTCGATTCTTAACGCGAACTTACGATTTAGCTCTAGGAGTTGTAAATTCCTTTCACTGCTAATTAGTTATTAATTATAGCACAGATTATGCTTTTGTTGATTTTTTAGTAGCTTTATTTTCAGAAGCTTCCAACTTAGCAATAGTCTCCTCAAGTACTTCAATTGTTTTAGCACGTAATTCTTTAGTAGACTTTTGAATTGCTGGAGTTCCTTTTTCAACAGCTAATTTAATTAAATCATCTGTCTTATTTAGTAGTTTTTTTCCTTTTTCTTTAACTACATTAATAGCTTTTTCTTTATCTAGTTCTGATAGTTCTATTTTTATTTCTTCAATTTTCATACTAAGTTTTTCTTTTACTTCTTCAACATCGATTGATTTGACTTTATTACTTAAATCATTAATTTTTTCCATAAGTTGTTTTCTTGTTTCACTACCTTTTTGCGGCGCGATTAAAACTCCTATTCCAACACCTAATGCTGTTCCTGCTAGAAATTTTCCTAATTTTTTCATTTTATATTTTCCTCCCTTTCAACATCAACTTTATCTTTTTTACGTTTAAACAATAATTTTGAAATTAAATGCGACACACCATCTACGACTTTATCTGATAAAGATACAATTTTATCTGTTGTAAAATCAATTATGTGAAAAAATCCATTTAATGATTGAACTTTATCATTCACATCATTAACAACTTTTTCAACTTTAGTAAGTGTCCTAATAAACTTTATACCTAATATTATTCCCACTATTAATATAATTATTAATAATAGATAAATTAGTATTGGCAGAAAGTCATGTAAAAATTCCACTATTGTTCACCATCCTTTCTTTTCTCATACATTGAATCAATTAAATCAAATAAATCATTTTCCAGAGTATCTTCTTCTAATGGTGAAAACTCATCAGTTTCTTCTGTTTTTATCGAAGACTCATCAATTGTTTTTGGAAGATTTATTTCATTAGTCATATCTATATTTAATGTATCTAATAATAATTCGTCTATACTTTTGTTTACTGGTTCTTCTTCAATAATAGGGTCTAAGGGCTTATTTAATGTATTCTCAATATCGTCTTCAAGTGTCCCATATGCTTTTTTTCTAATCGACTCAAAATCTGGTTTAACAGATGATACGATTTTTTTAGGTTTACTAATTACATCATTTTTTTTATAGTTTTTATCTAATATTCCATAGACAGGCGAAATAACAGGCGAAGGACGAAACGGTTCAGTTTCTTTTTCAACTGGCACATCTAATAAACTATAAGAATTTTGTTCTTTTTTTCTTACATTAGTATCATATAATTTGTTTTTAATACTTCTTGTTTTTACTTCTTTTACATCCTCTTCAAATGCGAGTGGAAAAGGAAAAGTAGGATCAGCTTTAAACACATCTCGATTCTTAATTCTATCATCAATTAAATCTTCGACTTTTGCCTCTTCTTTTCTTACTTTATTATTCGGTAAAGTAATTTCTCTTTTTTTATGAGCTACTTCTTTTACATCTTTTACATCTTTTACTTCTTTTATTTCTTTTTTTTCTTTAACTGCTGTCTCTTCTACTTCTTCTTCAAATAATATATCTTTTAATTTTGTAAATAATCCCACTTTTGACACCTTCCTTAATTTATTAGATCTAAATCTGGTATTGCATTTTGTTCAGAGTTGTAATTATCATATTGTTCAACATATTCAATAAATTTACTTTCAGTTGTTCTGGTTTCAAATATATTAAAATCTTTTTCATTAGAATGTAATATGTTTTCTCCAATTAAATTATTGATAATCTTTTCATTGTAATTTATTGATGATAATAATACCATTGCATTAGATACTACTAAATTTAAATCATCTTTCTTAGTTATTACTTCTATTTTAGCATAATTATACATCAATTCAACTAGATAATTGTCGCCTAGTTGATTGATTTCTAAATATCCGTTGTTTTCATCGATTATTCGCTGAGAATAAAATGCATTTTTTTTGATTTCGTATTCACTTTTAACTTTATTATGAAAACTTATTGCATCAACGTATAAATAATATGTATGTTTAGAACTAACTATTTTCTCATTAAGATTTGTTTTATCAACTATTTTAAGGTTACGAGGAAGATAATATTTATATCCAGTTCGATATTGATTATATACTTCTGTTTTCGATGCTAATACTTCATCTGTTAATGTCTCAAATTCTAAATTATTGATATTAACACAACCAGTTGTTAAAAATATTAATAAAATGGCAATAATAATCTTCTTCATCATCCACCTACTCTTATTTATTATAGCAAATAACGAATTAAAGTTAAACAGTTATTTTTTTATTGCTACTAAATAATTGATTTTAAGCCCTAATTTAGTAAATTTGGTTTCATATTCAGTTTTTATGTTTTTAATATTAAGTTTTTCTAAATCATAACTTTGAGAAATAATCTCATAACCGTGTTGTTTAAGAGACTCTATTGAATACTCAAATAATTCTATGTTATCTGTTTTCATTACTATTTTTTTAGTGTCTTTAAACAACTTATCATAAATTGTAAGAAAAACGTCTGAGGTCAATCTTCTTTTATGATATCTTTTCTTTAACCACGGATCAGAAAAGTTCAAATATATCGTACTTATTTCTTTATCAAAAATTTCTTCTAAATATATTGCATCTTCCCTAATTAAATATAAATTTTCCAGATTTTTATCCTCTATTAAATTAATAGCTCTTGCAATCACACTTGAATACTTCTCTATTCCAATATAATTTATATTAGGATTTTGAAAAGCATTTTCATAAATGAACTTTCCTTTCCCTGTTCCTATTTCAATATGTATTGGATTTTCATTGCCAAATAATGTTTTAAACTTTCCTTTATATCTTTTAGGTTTTTTGATTAAATATTTACTTTTATTTAATATTTCATCTGTATTTTTTAAATTTCTAATTCGCAATTTAACCACTTCCTTTTATTAACTAATTAGGAGTTTATCACATATACTATTAAAGAAAAGAGGAGGTTTTTATGAGAAAAGATAGAAATACATTTTTTCAAGAAACAGCAATGTCTTCAAATGGCTTTTTTCAACCAGGAAATCCTAATATGATGAACCCTAATATGATGAACCCTAACATGATGAATCCCAATATGATGAACCCTAATATGATGAACCCTAATATGATGAATCCTAATATAACTACTAATACAACACCTACTTATACAAGTGAGTTGGAAAGTAGAATATCTAGAATTGAAAGACAGATTAATCGATTGGAGACAAGGGTTAACAAATTAGAAATAGGTTCCCCTGGAGTTTATATGAATAAAGAAGATACTGAAACATCAATTAATCAATCCATGTATATGGTTTAATTTTTAATACTTACCTTACCAAAGGTAAGTTTTTTTATTATTTTATTTAAATACGCAGCGCCAAATATCTCTTTTATAAGTCCCATTTTATATGCAATACTTAAATATGTAGTTACACCTACTGCTGAATAAATTACTGTATAAAGTAAAGACATTCCTCGATTAAGGTTATGAAAAGGTAAGAATATTTTTAATATTACTAAAGCAGCAACCATAGAGATAACTGGTACTAAAATTCTTAGTAATTTATTTAATGTATCTTTATAACTTATTGCACAATCTTTATTAATAGTTTTTAAACCAATAAATATTGAAAGACTATAACCAATTATCGTAGCTGTTATTGCGCCGTAAAACGGATACAATGATAACTTATCAAATAGTAGCATCATCGGTATATCTAATATAGCAGTTAATCCAAAACCACCTATAGCACATATATATACTGATTTAAATTTGTTTAACCCTTGAAGAGTAGATGTAGATATCATATAAATATTTGCAAATAAAGCAGTAAAAATACTATACCTAAATATTATTGGACCATAAGTACTTGTCCCATAAAATATTGTCCATATCGGTTCTGCTAGAAAAGAAATACCAATAACTCCTGGAATAGATACTATCAAAATTATTTGTAATGCTTTATTAATCTTTAGCTCAACATCTTTCCAATTTTTAAGTACAAATGATTCAACGATATTAGGAATTAAACTTAAAGACATTCCTTGGGCAAGCGCAACGATAATCATGTTTAATTTAGGCCCCCATGTTGAAATAGCACTTGTTATAAATTCAACATCAGCTGCTGGCATTTTTAAATAATTTAGTATTCTTAAAATCAATACCATATCTAAAAAATTATACAGATTCATAGTTAAATTTATAATAATAAACGGAATTGCATAAGATACTAATTTTTTAACTATTTCTTTATCTGTTATTTTATCTTTTTTTAGATTTCCAACTAGTGATAATTGTTTTTTATTTTTTTTCATTTTATGGAAAATATAAGCATAGGCAACCAAACCACTAAAGAATGCTCCTAACATTGCAACCCCTACAGCTACTGTAACTGTTGAATTAAATACATTAATTGCAATAAAGCTACCAACAACAATTATAAAAACTCGGACTACTTGTTCAATAATTTGACTAGTAGATGATGGTGCTATATATTTATGCCCTTGTAAAAAGCCCTTTGAAATACTTAAAAACGGAACAATTAAAATAGCAAAAGAAACACAACGAACTATAAATGCAACATCATTAATAGTATTTCCACCAGTTAAATCACCTATTATAAATAATGCGATGTGATTTGCAAAAATAAATAAAAATAAGAATATAGCTATCGAGAAGTAAGAAATTATTTTCCTTCCTAATTTAAATGCTCTAACCTTAGCTTCATTTAAACCTAATGTACTAAATTCATTAATTATTTTACTCATAGCAACAGGAACACCTGCAGATGATATTCCTAAGAATATTAAATAAATATTATAGCCATAACCATATAATGCACTACCTTGCGCTCCGACTGTAGCATAAAAAGGAATTACATAAAGCATCCCTAAAATCTTAACTAAAAAAATAGCAACAGTTGCAATTACAGTACCTTCTACAAAAGAACTCTTTTTCATTTACCTCATCCTAATCATTAGTATAAATAACCATAGCAGAAAAACAATAAATCTGTTCCTCACTAAATAGAGCTACTGATACTTGATATTTAATATCAATTATATCACCACTACAACTTTTTAGAAACTCATTAATTGATTTTTCTAAGTCTTTTTCATGATTTTCATCAAATAATTTTACATGCATATTTCTCACCTATTTTAATATATCAAGAATTATTCAAAATAAACGTCGATTAAAATATGGATTGTTTTCTTTTTCATAAGCTAGTGTTGTAGTCTCACCATGTCCTGGGTAAATAGTTATATTATCATCATATTTTTTTATGTTTTCTATACTTTTTAACATAATATCATAATTCCCTGTATCTAAATCACATCTACCAATATTTTCTTTAAAAATAAAATCCCCAACAAACATCGCTTTTTCTTTTTTAAAATATATTGAGATTAAATCACTGGAATGTCCTGGAGTGTAAATGACTTCAAAATCAAAACAATCAATTGTATTTATTCCTTCTATTAAATTACTGTTATCATAAACTACGACTTTATATTTATCTTTTAGCTCCTCTAATGCTCCGATATGATCAAAATGGTAATGTGTTACTATAATACCAATTAATTCATTATCTTTAATAGTTGAAACAATATAATTTAAATCTGCTCCAGGATCGATTACTAAACATTTATTGTTTTTAACTAAAATATAACAATTAGTTTCTAAAGGACCAACTTTTATTATTTTTATTTCCATATTTCCTCCTATAGATATAATATCACTTTATTTTACATTATATAAATGTTAATATTAATATAGTAGTTAAATATAGCATAAGGAGGTATAAATGAATAATCTGTCTTTTATAAAAAACAACTTAATAAATGTTAACAATATGAAATTATCTGATTTTTTAAATTTTATTACTCAAAATCAAGAAACATTCATAACAAATTTCGATTATTTTGCTGAAGATTTAAACAATCTAGATGAAGAAAAATTTAAAATGTTTTATTTAAAATCTTCTGCTAAGTTAAAAGAAAAAATTATTGAAAACGAAGAACTATATAAAAAAGTAATTTTAGTAACACCAAATAGACAAAAAAAGAATCTTTTTGATTTATCTGATAGCACTATTCAAATAAAAATTTTATCATATCCAGAACGTTTGAAAAATATTAATAGTGATTATTATTTGACATATCTTAAAAAATTATCTCAAGATGAATTTGAAAAATTCACTCGAGATTTAGATAAATCATTATTTTTCAATTCTACTGACGACATAAAATATTATATCATTGGTAAATATAAAGTAAGCGAAGAAAATGCTAAAGATTTTTTAAATGAAACTTTAAATAAACAAAAAAACTTATATAACTTATTAAAATTGAATACAAAAATTGAATACGATATGTACAATAAATTTAATTTTATTATTCAATTAAAAGAAGAAGATAAAAATATTATTATGCCGAATGATTTACATATTGATAAAGCTATTTTTAATAACGTTAATAAACGACACTTAAACAATATTATTAAAAAATTGTTTTCTATTAATAACTCTCTAGATAATTATGAAATTTTTATATTAGCAATTAATTTATACTGCATATTTGGTTTTGATAATACAATGAAGATACTTAATAATAGCTTTACTTATATAAACAATATTAGTTTAGAAAAAATCGCTAACACTTGTTTTATAGATAGAAAAAGACAATATAGAATAGATAACCAAGATCGTTTTATTAGTCATGAAACTGTCGATAAAGCAAAGTTAGCTTTAATGTCTAATGATATTACTTTTTTTAAAGATCTATTTTCTAATAATAATGATCAGTATATCAATACTTTTATTAGTAATCTAAAAACAGAAAATTTAGAAAATAAAACTATTGAAAAACACTTAAGAGAAGAAATTAATAAAAGAGATAACAAACTTAAGAAAGATTATATAAGCAATTATATTGGTAACTATAAAGCACATAATCCAAATAAAAGAGAAGATATTACAAGCGATGAGTTGTATAACATATTTAAGGATGTCGATATTTCTTCTACAGAATTAGATAATAAAGGTCGTCCGATTATAAATAATAATCTAATGAAGTTTTTATTAGGGAATTTAAAATCTAATAATGATTGTCTTTTAAGACTTATATTTAATAAACAAGGTATTGATCTTAATGATAATCTTGATTTAATAATTAACAACTTTAATAAAATACAACATATTGCTTCAGAATCTAAAAGCAAATTATCAATTTTTTCCATTTTAGATGTAATAGAGATTAATAAAATATTATTATACGACATTGCACCTAATGAAAAAGATTTAAGTTTTATTACTTTAGCTAAAATAATGAAATCACAAAAATATTGTAATGAATCTAAAGAGCATATTTTAAATAGAACGAAGAATTTATATCATAATAGTAAATATAAAATAGCTTCTTCCATCCCTTCAATAGGATGTAACAAATTAAATGGGATAGAATATAAAACACTAGAATTTAATAATCCTCAAATACTTGTAAGCGGAATAGATACAGAAAGTTGTTTAAAAGTTGGAGGTTATGGTGAAGATTTTTTAGAATATTGTTTAACTAGTCCTCACTCAATAGTAGTTGGATTATGGGATGAAGATAATAATTACTATCATTGTCCGTTTATAAGAAATGGTAATACAGTATATGGGAATGGTATTGAACCAAAACCAAAAGATGAAAAAACTGCACTTAAATTACTTGAAGCTCTAAAAGAAGTTGGTAATTCATTTATAGGAAAAAGCTACATCAAAGAAAAAATAGAACTAGTAACAATTACCGATTTAAACTTGGAAAAATATTTAAAAAATACAGATTTATCATCAATATCAATTAATGAATATTTACCGATTGATAAAGCATTTTATTCTGATTATCACAAAAATGAAAAAACAACTTATATAATTTCAGCTTCTACTACTAAAGAACCTAATCACTATATTCCAAAAACTCACTTTTATCAAGAAAGAACTAAAAATTATAATTATGATATAACTACCGAACGTGATAACAAATATATTAACGGCATAATAAATTCTATCTATTATGATAATATTAATTTTAAAAATATATCAGAAGAAAAGAAATTAAGTTTAAAAAGAAATTATCAACAATTAGATGTTAGAAATTTTGTTTATGTTATTGGAAATAAAGATTGGTTTATCGCAATTGATGAAAACACTAATATTTTATCTTGTTGCCTACCTTATGATAAACGTGCAAAAATAGATTACTTAAATTCCTTCAAAAATATTAAAAATGAAGAATATGTATCTGAAAGGAAACTATAAATGAAAAAAGAATTAATAGGAACAATAATAAAAATAATCGATGATGAAAGCGGTTATATTAAAGGGGAAGATAATATTAAATACTTCTTTACTACACTTAATTTTACTATTCCTTTTGAACCAGAGGTTGATTTAAAAGTAACATTTAAACCCAACTTTATAAAAAAATTAAACACCCATACAGCTACATTAATTTCCATTATCCAAGATTAAAAAAATATCAATAATTTGATATTTTTTATTTGACAACTAAGTTTACTATTTTATTTGGAACTACAATTTCTTTTATTATTTCTTTTCCCTCGATATGTTTTATTATATTTGCTTGTTGTTTCGCTAACTTTAATAATTTATCTTTATTCATGTCCTTTTCTACTTCTAATGTAGCTCTTAATTTGCCATTAACACTAATGGCAATATTAATAATATTTTCTTGAGTTAAACTTTCATTAAATTCTGGCCATGAAGAAATAGCTATACTTTCTTTTTTATTAAATACCATCTGCCATAATTCTTCTGTCATATAAGGTGCAACAGGACTCAATATTTTAAGAAAGCTTTTTGCATATTCTTTTGGAAATATTTCTTCTTTATAAACTGCATTTACAAAAATCATTAATTGACTAATAGCAGTATTTATATCTAATGTCTCATAGTCTTCTGTAACTTTCTTAATCGTTTTATGATACAAAGCTTCTAAATTTTTATTCGACTCATCTTTTATTTTGTTTTCTTCTGTATATAAACGCCATACACGATCTAAGAATCTTCTTGACCCTTCTAAAGCATTATTGTTCCAAGGTTTATCAGCTTCTAATGGTCCCATAAACATTTCATATAAACGTAAAGAATCTACTCCGTATTCATTTATTACATCAGTTGGGTTTACAACATATTCTGGATGCCTTTTTCCCATTTTATTCCCATCTGCACCTAAAATCATTCCTTGATGAACTAGTTTTTTAAACGGCTCTGCTACTGGGACAATTCCTTTGTCATATAAATAGTTGTTCCACATTCTTGAGTATAGCAAATGACCTACTGCATGTTCTGGGCCTCCAATATATAAATCAACTGGCAACCAGTGTTTTAATAACTCTTGATTGGCTATTTCATTTTCATTGTTTGGATCTATATATCTTAAAAAGTACCAACTTGATCCAGCACTTCCTGGCATAGTACTTGTTTCTCTTTTAGCTTTTTTACCATCAATAGTAACATTTACCCAAGATGCTTTTTTATCTAATGGACTAGAACCTGATTTTCCTGGTTTATAATCATCTAATTTAGGCAATTCTAATGGTAAGTCATCATCTTTTAAAGACTTAATGCTTCCATCTTCATAATGAA
>CAYUEQ010000028.1:0-1038 GCA_964443805.1 uncultured Muribaculaceae bacterium | reverse complement strand
TTCTCCCCAATATCTTTGACGAGCAAAAATCCATTCTCTTAAACGATAATTAATATCTTTTTTTCCACAGTTATTTTCTTCTAACCACTTAATCATTTTATTAATAGATTCTTCTTGATTTAAATTATTTAAAAATCCTGAATTAATATGTTTTCCGTCTCCAATATAGGCTTCTTTTTCAATATCTCCACCTTCTATTACGGGAATGATTTTTAAGTTAAATTTCATTGCAAATTCATAATCACGTTCATCATGAGCTGGAACTGCCATAATAGCTCCGGTTCCATAAGTTACTAAAACATAATCAGAAATCCAGATTGGAACATGTTCTCCATTAACCGGATTAATTGCATAAGCTCCTGTAAATACTCCTGTTTTATCTTTATTTAGATCTGTTCTTTCTAAATCTGACTTTGAATTTGCATAATCTTTATATTTTTTTACCTCTTGTTTTTGATCTTCAGTAGTTATTTTATCTACTAATTCATGCTCTGGAGCTAGAACACAATATGTTGCTCCAAACAAAGTGTCTGGTCTTGTAGTAAATACTTCAAATTCATAATCAGTACTTACTATTTTAAATTTAACTTGAGCTCCAACAGATTTCCCTATCCAATTTCTTTGTATTTCTTTAGTTGATTCTGGCCAATTTAATTTATCTAAACCAGTTATTAATTTTTCTGCATACTTAGGAATGTCAATAACCCATTGCTTCATATTAATTCTAATTACCGGAAAGCCACCACGTTCACTTTTACCATCTATTACTTCATCATTTGCTAAAACAGTCCCTAATTCTTCACACCAATTGACTGGCATTTCAACAACTTTAGCTAAGCCATCTTCATATAAATGTTTAAAAATCCATTGAGTCCATTTGTAGTATTTAGGATCACTTGTTGATAACTCTTTTGACCAATCATATGAAAATCCTAGAGATTTAAGTTGTTCTGAAAATATTTTTATATTATTTAATGTAAATTCATCGGGATGATTACCGGTATCAATTGCATATTGTTCAGCAGGTAATCCAAATGC
>CAYUEQ010000027.1:0-12751 GCA_964443805.1 uncultured Muribaculaceae bacterium | reverse complement strand
TGTTGGAGTATTTGATGATATTAGAGATGTGTTTACAAATACTAAAGAAGCAAAAATAAGGGGATATCAAAAAGGAAGGTTCTCATTTAATGTAAAAGGTGGACGTTGTGAAGCATGTCGTGGTGATGGAGTTAAAAAAATAGAAATGCACTTCTTACCTGATGTTTATGTTTCATGTGATGTCTGTAAAGGAAAAAGATATAATAGTGATACTTTAAATATTAAATATCGAGAAAAAAGTATTGCTGATATTTTGGACATGAGAGTAGAAGAAGCTTATGAGTTTTTTAAAAACATACCTAAAGTTAGACACAAACTACAAATTATGATGGATGTAGGTTTAAACTATATTCAATTAGGGCAAAGTGCTCCAACTTTATCTGGTGGTGAGGCGGGAAGAATAAAACTTGCTAAAGAACTACAAAAAAAGCCAACAGGAAAGAGTATATTTATATTAGATGAACCAACAACTGGATTACATAGTTCAGATGTTAAAAAATTATTAGCTATATTAAATAGAATAGTTGATAATGGAGATACGGTATTAGTAATAGAACATAACCTAGATGTAATTAAAGTTTCAGATCATATAATTGATTTAGGTCCTGGTGGTGGAGATGACGGTGGAAATGTTGTAGCAGCAGGTACTCCTGAGAAAATAATAAAGGAAGATTTATCAGAAACAGGAAGATATTTAAAGAAAATGTTTTAGATGTATAGTATAATATAGAAGGAGGAATACAGATGATAACAAGAATAGATTTAAATTATAAAAAAAGTAATAAAAATACTTTACTTGAATTTATACTAAGTTTAGTAGTTTACTCAATTGTCTTGATGATGGCATCAATGTTATTTAAAGGATTATATGTTTCTTCATTTTGGTATGCACTATTAGCATCGTTTATTATATGTATATTAAATCAAACGGTAAAACCAATTTTAATCTTTTTAACATTGCCTGTTACAATATTTACTGTTGGATTATTTTATCCTTTTGTTAACGTTATAATATTAAAGTTAACTAGTTTAATGTTAAACCCTAACTTTCAAATACATGGTTTCTTTATTCCGTTTTTTATAGCATTGTTTATATCTTTTATGAATATATTTCTTGAGGTATTAATTGTTAAACCATTAACGAAAGAAGGAAAATAATGAATTCAGTATTAATTGACTTAGGATTTTTCAAATTAAAGTGGTATGCGTTTTTGTTGATTATAGCTTTTGTATTAGCAAGTATGTTAATTACTAGAGAATCTAAGAAATTTAAGCTTAATCAAGATTTT
Organism: uncultured Muribaculaceae bacterium; assembly: GCA_964443805.1. GTDB lineage: Bacteria > Bacillota_I > Bacilli_A > RF39 > UBA660 > CAYUEQ01. Next base: position 11,462 of record CAYUEQ010000027.1, on the reverse strand, counting down.
ATCTTTAATTTAATATTTTGGACAGTTATTAATGGTTTTATCGGCGCCAGACTCTATTATATAATTTTCAATTGGAGTTACTATAGTGCCAATTTAACTGAAATTATTAAAGTTTGGAATGGCGGGCTTGCGGTCCATGGAGGAATAATTGTAGGGATGTTAACTATTGTTTTCTATAGTAAGAAACATAATGTTAAACCTATAAAAATGTTTGATTTAATGGCGCCTGGTTTATTATTAGGACAAGTTGTGGGGAGATGGGGGAACTTCTTTAATAGCGAAGCCCATGGAGCAGCTACAACTTTAGAAACCTTACAACAATATAGAATACCAAACTTTATAATCGAAGGTATGTATATTGATGGCAATTATTATCATCCAACATTTTTATATGAATCAATCTGGTGTTTTATTGGTTTAATAATTTTGTTAATAATTAGAAAAACTAAATATATTAAAGTTGGGCATATTACTGCATTTTACTTTGTTTGGTATAGTGTAGGGAGATTTATTATCGAATCAAGTAGAACTGATTCATTAATGTTTGGTGGTTTTAAAGTTGCTCAAATTGTTTCGATAGTTTTATTTATAATTGGTGTTATTTGGATATATATATTAAGTAGAAAAAGTAAATTTGAAGATTTATATAATGAAATAGGAATTGATACTAATGTTAAGTTTTAGACAAATATCGATTCTTTTTTCTTTTTATCATGATATACTTTTAATGGTGATGAGTTTATGTATGATGTAATAATTATAGGAATGGGACCAGCAGGAATAGCTGCAGGTATTTATGCAACTAGAAGTGGATTAAAAGTTCTTATGTTAGAAAAAAATGCTCCTGGAGGTTTAGTGAACTTTACTAACATTATTGATAATTATCCGGGACTACCTAATATAAATGGAGCGGACTTAGCATATAATTTTTTTGAACATGTTAATAAATTAAATATTCCCTACAAATTTGAAAGTGTTATGAATATAGTTAATGTTAATGATCAAGAAAAAATTGTTAAAACTAAAGATAAAGAATATAAAACTAAAACTATAATAATTGCAACTGGTAGAACTAATAAAAAGTTAGATATACCAAATATAGAAAAACTTGAAGGCAAAGGAATTAGTTATTGTGCAATATGTGATGGGCCATTTTATAAAGACTTAGATGTAGTTGTTGTTGGTGGAGGAAATAGTGCGCTAGGTCAAACTCTTTACCTGGCAAATATTTGTAATAAAGTTACTGTTTTAAATAGAGGTTCAAATCTTCGTGGAGAAATTGATTATCAAAAGAAGTTAAAAAAATTAGATAATGTAGATATAAAAATGGATACAGAAGTTGTGGAAATTATCGAAAAAGATAATAAAGTAAATGAGTTAATCTTAAATAATGGAGAACGAATTAAAACTGATGGACTATTTATATATATCGGATTTAATCCAAGCGCTTCTTTTGTTAAAGATTTAAATATTACTAATGAATATGATTATATTAAGGTAAACGAAAAAATGGAAACAAATATTCCTGGAATCTATGCTTGCGGAGACATAATTGAAAAAGAGCTATATCAAATAATTACTGCAACTAGTGATGGAGCAACAGCTGCTCACAATGTTTTTCAACACTTAAAACAAAATGATTAAAATATCTTTTTTAGTTAATTTGTGCTATATTTTAACTGGTGAAGAACTATGAATAATTTAGTTTTGGCATATTTAGGAGATGCGGTATACGAACTATATATAAGAAAGTATCTAGTAAAAAAGGATATAAAATTAAAAGAAATACAAGAAATAAGTTTAAATTATGTAAGTGCTAAAAGCCAAAAAAAACATTTAGATAAATTAATAGAAAATAAAATTCTAACAGAAAAAGAATTAGATATTATAAGACAAGGCCGTAATGCAAAAGGTGGTAGAAGTAAAAGTGCTGATATCAAATCATATCGACTGGCAACAGGATTTGAATGTTTGTTTGGACAATTGTACTTAGATAGTAATACAAATAGAATAGAAGAAATTATAAATGAAATTGTTGGTGAATAAATGATTGTATATGGAAAAAATGTATTTAATGAAATAAAAAACAATTCTTCTTTAATTAGAAAAGTTTATTTAAGTAATACATTTAACGATAAAAAAATAATTAATTTAATTAAAGAATTAGGAATAAAATATATCAGTTCTAATAATAAAGAACTTAATAGTATTGCTCAAACTAATAATCATCAAGGAATAGTAGCAATTATAGATGAGTATAAATATGGAAAACTAGAAGATGTTTATAACGACAACTTAGTTGTAATTTTAGACCATATCGAAGACCCACATAATCTTGGTGCCATAATTAGAACATGTGAAACTGCTGGTATTAAAAATATTATAATACCTCAAGATCGCAGTGCAAAAGTTAATTCCACTGTAATGAAAACTAGTGCTGGTGCTTTAACTTATGTTAATGTTTGTCAAGTTAATAATTTAACTCAAACTATAAGTAAATTAAAAGATAAAGGTTTCTTTATTTATGGTAGTGATGTAGCAGGTAGGGATTATCAAGAAGTTGACTATGCTGATAAAACAGTTTTAGTTATTGGTAATGAAGGTAAAGGGATAAGTAAAATTGTTGCAGCTAATTGTGATGAATTAATTTCAATTCCAATGAAAGGGAAACTAAATAGTTTAAATGCATCAGTTGCTGCAGGGATATTGATATACAAGGTGATTAATTAAAATGATTTATAAAGATGTAAATGATAATGAATTATTGTTTATGATTAAAGAAAATGATGAATATGCAAAAGAAATAGTATTAGATAAATACAAATATATTATAGATATTTTAATGAAAAAATATTCCAATATGGCATGGACCTTAGGTATTGATAAAAATGATATATATCAAGAATCTTTAATTGGCTTTTTCGATGCGATTAACAACTATCGTGATGATAAGAATGCATCACTTGCAACATTTATTACTTTATGTGTTGAACGAAAAATAAAAAGTTATTTAAAAAGTGCTAATAGATTAAAGAATAAAATAATGTTTGAATCACTGTCTTTAGAACATACTTATGATCAATTTAAACAACCATTAATGTATATCCTAAGTGATAAGAGTGAAAATGATCCATTAACGAATATTGAAGCTGATGAAAATGCAGAGGAACTATTAGAACAAGCTAAAGAAGTCTTATCAGATAATGAAAATGAAGTCTTATCATTAATGATTCATGGACTTGATTATATAGAAATTGCAACATTGTTAGATAAAACTCCAAAACAAATCGATAATACAAGGAATAGAATTAGAACTAAGATAAGAAAAATATTGTAAAAACAAAGTCTTTGTGCTATATTATAATTAGCACGAAGAAGTGTTTTTATTTTGAAGTAAAATAGAGGTGTTTTTAATGAATAAAAAAGACAGTAAAAAGAAAATAAAGCCTAAAAACAAAAAAACAACTAAGAAAAAAGATAATTATTTTAAGAGTGTTATAAAAGAATTATCTAAAGTAAAATGGCCAAGTTTAAAAAACATGGTAAAGTATACTATTGCAACAGTTATATTTTGTTTGTTTTTTTCATTATTTTTCTTTGGTCTAGATGTGTTATTTGCTTTTATAAAAGGATGGTTTAATTAATGGAAAACGAAAAGTTATGGTATGTTGTTAATACTTATAGTGGGCATGAATCTAAAGTAAAAGAAAAATTAGAAATGCGTACTGAATCAATGGAAATGCAAGATCATGTTTTTAGAGTAATCGTTCCAGAAACAAAAGAAATTGTTGTAAAAGACGGTGTTAAAAAAGAAAAAATGAGAAAAATGTTTCCAGGATATATTCTAGTTGAAATGATTATGAGTGATGAAGCATGGTACATAGTACGTAATACTCCAGGTGTAACTGGATTTATTGGGTCATCTGGTAAAGGTGCAAAACCTACTCCACTGCTTCCAGAAGAAATTGATAAAATTCTAGCTACTGTAGGTATGAGTAGAACTAATATCGAAGAGGAACTAAAAGTTGGAGATAAAGTTAACATTATTGACGGACCATTTAAAGGAATGTTAGGTACTGTTGAAAACTTTGATACAGAATCTAATCATCTAAATGTATTAATAGATTTATTTGGACAGGAAACTTCAATAGAAGTTGAATTATTCCAAGTAAGTAAAAATTAATTTTGTTTTGTAATATTAATTGCAAGTTGATGCATATTGTGTTAATATCTTAATGCAATTAATTTTATAAATAAATTGCTTTAGTGGGAGGGAAATGCGGATTTGCCCTATACCACTAACACGAGTAAAAAAATATAAACGGAGGTGTTTTCGTGGCAAAAGAAGTCGTAAAAGTAGTAAAATTACAAATTCCAGCTGGTAAAGCTACTCCAGCTCCACCTGTAGGAACTATTCTAGGTCCTTTAGGTATTAATTTAGCTGAGTTTTGTCAAAAATTTAATGACGCAAGTCGAGACAAAATGGGAGATGTATTACCTGTTGAAATTTCTTTATATGAAGATCGTTCGTATGATTTTGTGTTAAAAACTCCACCTGCATCATTCTTGCTTAAAAAAGCAGCTAAGATTGATAAAGGTAGTGGAAAAGGTGCAAACGAATTAGTTGCAACTATAACTCAAGATGATGTACGTAATATCGCAGAAACTAAACTACCAGATTTAAATGCATATACAGTTGAAGAAGCAATGAAAATCATTGGTGGAACAGCACGTAATATGGGTATTGCGATTAAAGGTATAAACGATGAAGAATTAGCTGAACAAGCTGCAGAAGCTGCATTAGCAGAAGCAGAAATGGCTAAAAGAGCTGCTGAGATTGAAGAATTAGAAGCAGGAGCAGAAGCATTAGCAGAAGCTTTAGATGAACAACATGAAGCTAATAATGAAGCTGAAGAAGAAGATAATGAAGAAGAACAATAAAATTTAAATCCGCTAATATACCACAATTAGAAAGGAAATATAGTATGGGAAGAAAATATGTGGAAGCTCTTTCTAAAGTAGATAGAACAAAATTCTATTCTATAGAAGAAGCAATAAAGTTAGTTAAAGATACTTCGATAACTAAATTTGATAGTACGGTAGAAGTAGTCTTAAAACTAAATGTAAATCCAAAGAAAAGTGATCAACAATTAAGAGGTTCACTATTATTACCTAATGGTACTGGCAAAACTAAAAAAGTTTTAGTTATTGCTGATGGTGAAGCTGCAGAAGCTGCAAAAACAGTAGGAGCAGATTATGTTGGTGCTGATGAATTAATTGAAAAAATAGAAAAAGACAATTGGTTCGACTTTGATGTTATAGTTGCTATTCCTAGTATGATGATTAAACTAGGTAAAATAGGTAGAATTTTAGGACCTAAAGGTTTAATGCCAAATCCTAAAACTGGAACTGTAACAACAAATCCAGCTAAAGTAGTTGAAGATATCAAAAAAGGTATGATTGAATATAAAACAGATACATATGGAAATGTTCACAGTATAATTGGTAAAAGTTCATTTACTGAAGACAAATTAATCGAAAACCTTAAATATATGGTAACTACAATTAATAAAGCTAGACCAATAAGTGTTAAAAACGAATTTATTACTACTATTGTTATTTCAAGTACAATGGGACCTGGAATAAAATTAGACTTAAATTCTTTTGACATTTAATTAAAAGTTATATATAATAAAATAGAATTAAAAAACAACTCACCAAAGACAGTAGGGACGATAAGTTTAATAATCCTACCGAGGGAATTCTTAAAAATGAATTTATATTTTAAGCTTTCCTTTTTGGGAAAGTTTTTTAATATAAAAGGAGGACTTTATGGCAAGTGAAAGTGTTTTAAAGCAAAAAAAAGTAGTCGTAAAAGAAATTGAAGAATCAATTCAAAACGCTGAGACAATCATTTTCTTTAAATATCATGGTTTAAGTGTAGCTGATATTACTAAACTAAGAAGAGAATTAAAAGAAGATGGTAGTGAAGTTAAAGTATATAAAAACACTTTAACTAAAAGAGCTTTAGACAACCTTAACATCAACTTAGATGAATTTATGGATGGACCAAATGCAATAATGTTTGGTAAAGACTTACTAAATTCTATTAAGATCCTATCAAAATTTGCTAAAGGTAATAAAAACCTTGAAATAAGAGTAGGAATAATTGACGGTAAAATAGTCGACCTAGATGTAATTAAAGAATATGCTTCAATTCCATCATACGAAGGTTTATTGACAATGTTTGCAGCAGGATTAATGGAACATGTAAGAAATTTAGCTATTAGTTTAGATTTAGTAGCAAAACAAAAAGAAGAAAGTAATTAGGAAGGAAAATTAAAATGGCAAAATTAAAAACAAGTGAAATAATTGATTCAATTAAAGAAATGACAGTTCTTGAAGTAAAAGAATTAGTCGACGCTATGAAAGAAGAATTTGGAGTTGATCCAAGTGCTGTAGCAGTTGCTGCTGCACCAGCAGAAGCAGAAGCAGAAGAAAGTGCAACAAAAACTGTTGTATTAAAAGATGCTGGAGCTGCTAAAATTCAAGTAATCAAAGCAATTCGTGAGATTACTGGATTAGGATTAGTAGATGCTAAAGGTATTGCAGATAAAGGTGGAAATGTAAAAGAAAATCTTCCAACTGAAGAAGCAAATGAAATCAAAGCAAAACTAGAAGAAGCAGGAGCTACTGTTGAATTAGTTTAAAGTAAAAACTTACTATTTAAAATAAATACTGATGTTGCAACATCAGTATTTTTAGTATATAATAATTGCGAAAGAAGGATTGTATGAAACTAAATAATCGAGGTTGGAGTTTACGGGAAATGTTATTTTTTATGTTAATCCTAATTGTTTGTTTATTAATAGCAACATTTTATCTTTTTAGATTATATAGCCAATTAGATAGTGATAAAGAAAATTTTGTTGAAGAAAATAAAATTGAAGAAATAAAAAATGAAAAGAATTATGAAGAATATGAAAAAGATTTAAAAAAATCAGCTAGACACTACATTGAAAACCTATATGAAGGAGAATTAAGTTCACAATTTGTAATTTCGATAACTGAATTAAAAGAAGAAAATTTATTAACAGAATATAGCGACTATAATTGTAAAGGATACATAACAGTTTTTGAAAACAATGAAGAATATGACTATAAGCCATATTTAAATTGTGATGATTACAGAACAAAAGATTATAATGAGTTGTATGAATAGGAAATTATATGAAATATATTAGTATAGTGTGGACAATTATTTTAGTAGGAACATTAGCAATGCTAACTGTTTTTGGATTCAAATATAATGAAGTTGTTGAATATAAGAAATTAGAAAAAGAAATTGTAACTCTTGCAAAGAAGTATGTTGAAAGTAACGATATAACTATTGAAACTAAAAAAAAGAAAATTGAGTTAGAGAACATTATAAAATTTGAACCAAAACTAGAAAAACAATTATTTGATAATTGTACAGGAAAAGTAGAAGTTAAAAAAACATTTATTTTTAACAAATATAAAACAGTATTAAATTGTGATAATTACCAAACATAGGAATAAATAGAAAAAAATTGTTAATAATATACATATGAAACATTAGAGGTGGATTATGAAAAGAAACAATTTTTTATTATTAACAATTCTATTATCAGCATTAGTAATTTTAGGAATCGGAACATATGCTTACTTTACTGCAGATATTGTAGGAAACGTTGATGAAGATAATATCATTCAAAGCACAGGAACATTAAAAATTGAATATGTTGAAGGTCAAAATGTTATTGCAGATAAAGTTAGACCAGGATATAAAGCTATTAAAACATTTACAGTAAAAAATACTGGAACATTACCAGTAAATTATGACATCCAGTTTACTGATATTGAAAACACCTTTATTAATGATGAAATTATTTTTAGAGGAAGCTGTGCTAGCAGTTTAGCAACATGCGAATCGTTAGATGAAACAATATTTGATGTCGAAGATTTCCCTGTAAAACAAAATGTTAATCTACAACCTGATGAAGAACACAGTTATGAAATAGAAATAGAATTTATTGAAACCAATGATAATCAAGATTATAATATACAAGCTACATTATCAGGAATCATCTCAGTTAAAGAAAGTGGTACATAAGAAAGTTAGAAATAACTTTTTTTTGATTTAACTAGTAAATATCGTCTTATATACAACATTTATCTTGACATGAATATACTATTAGTGGTATATTAATTGTGCATTTTTGATTAGGTTCTGCTTTGGCAGAATCTAATTTAAAGATAACTATGATACACCAGGATGTGTGTACATGAGAGGAGGCAATTATGACTAGAATAAATCAATTAATAAAAAAGTCGAGAAAAAGTAAAGCTAAGAAAAGTAAAAGTCCTGTTTTAAACATTGGATTTAACAGTCAAAAAAGAAAATCAACAGAAGCAAGAAGTCCACAAAAAAGAGGAGTATGTACTAGAGTAGGAACAAGAACACCTAAGAAACCTAACTCAGCTTTAAGAAAGTATGCAAGAGTTCGTTTATCTAATGGACGTGAAATTGATGCATATATTCCTGGCGAAGGACACAATCTACAAGAACACAGTGTTGTTTTAGTACGTGGAGGACGTGCTAAAGACTTAATTGGAGTTCGTTACCACATTGTTCGTGGAACTTTAGATACTGCTGGTGTTACTGATCGTAAACAAAGCAGAAGTAAATATGGAACAAAAAAAGGAAAAAAATAAAATCATGAAAGGAGAAAATTATGCGTAAAAGAAGAGCAGAAGTTAGAGATGTCTTACCAGATCCAATTTATAACTCAAAATTAGTTACTAAGTTAATTAATCAAATAATGATAGATGGTAAAAAAGGAATAGCTCAAAAAATATTATATGAAGCATTTGATATAGTAAAAGCAAAAACAAAAGAAGATCCTAATGTTGTTTATGAAAGAGCATTAGAAAATATAAAACCAGCTTTAGAAGTAAAATCACGTAGAGTTGGTGGAGCAAATTATCAAGTACCTGTTGAAGTTAGAGAAGTTAGAAGTCAAGCTTTAGCATTTCGTTGGTTAGTTAATTATGCAAAACTAAGAGGCGGAAAAGGAATGGCAGATAATTTAGCAAACGAAATCATCGATGCATCTAAAGGTGTTGGTGGTGCAGTTAAAAAACGTGAAGACACACATAAAATGGCAGAGGCAAATAAAGCGTTTGCACATTATAGATGGTAGGGAGAGTTTATGGCAAGAGATGTTAGTTTAAATAAGTTACGTAATATTGGAATTATGGCTCATATTGATGCTGGTAAAACTACTTTTACTGAACGTGTATTGTTTCATACAGGGATTAACCATAAAATTGGTGAAACTCATGATGGAGCATCTACCATGGACTGGATGGATCAAGAAAAAGAAAGAGGTATAACAATTACCTCAGCAGCTACAACTGCTCATTGGAATGATTATAGATTAAATATAATAGATACACCAGGACACGTAGATTTTACAATTGAAGTTCAAAGAAGTCTAAGAGTACTGGATGGAGCTATTTGCTTACTAGATTGTCAAGGTGGAGTTGAACCTCAATCAGAAACAGTTTGGAGACAAGCAGATGAATTTATGGTTCCTAGAATGATATTTGTTAATAAAATGGATAAAACAGGAGCAGAGTTTAATTTTGCATTACAATCAGTTGATGAAAGATTGAAAGTTAATGCTAAACCTATTCAATGGCCGATTGGAAGCGAATCTACTTTTAATGGTATTATTGATATAGTAGAAATGAAAGCTTATCAATATGATGGGCAACAAAATGAAGAACCAGTAGAGATTGAAATTCCAGCAGATATGAAAGACATGATTGAAGAAAAAAGAATAGATCTTATTGAAGCGGTAGCAGAATTTGACGATAGTCTAATGGAAAAATATTTAGATGGTCAAGAAGTTACAGTTGAAATGATAAAAAAAGCAATTCGTAGCGGAGTATTAAGTGTTGAGTTCTTCCCGATTATGTGTGGAACAGCTCTAGGAAACATAGGAATCAAGTTAGCTTTAAATGCAATTCTTGATTATATGCCTAGTCCAACAGATATATCTGCTATTGAATGTTATAATCCAAAAACAATGGAAGATGTTCAAAGACATCCAGATGAAAAAGAACCTTTTACAGCACTAGCTTTCAAAATAGCTAATGATCCATTTGTGGGAAGTCTAACATTCTTTAGAGTTTATTCTGGAGTTGTAAAAAGTGGTTCTTATGTACTAAATTCAACTAAGAACGAAAGAGAAAGAATTGGACGTATACTGCAAATGCATGCTAATAACCGTAAAGAAATAAGTGAAGTTTATTGTGGTGAAATAGCTGCTGCTGTTGGTTTAAAACATACTACTACTGCAGATACCCTTTGTTCAGTTGATCAACCAGTAATTATGAAAGGAATGGAATTTCCTGAACCAGTTATTGATATGGCAATTGAACCAAAAACTAAAAATGACCAAGATAGATTAGCTACTGCGTTACAAAGATTAACAGCAGAAGATCCAACTTTTAGATCAAAAACTGATCATGAAACAGGTCAAACTGTAATAAGTGGAATGGGAGAATTACATTTAGAAGTTCTTGTAAGAAGAATGAAAGATGAATTTAACGTAGATGCAAATGTTGGTAAACCACAAGTTGCATATCGCGAAACATTAACTGTAGAAGCTGATTGTGAAGGGAAATATATTAAACAATCAGGTGGTCGTGGACAATATGGACATGTTTGGATTAAATTTGAACCAAATAAAGATCAAGGTTATGAATTTGTGGATAAAATTGTTGGAGGAGTTGTTCCTAGAGAATATATTCCTGTAACTGATAAAGGAATTCAAGATGCGTTAGCTGGTGGAATTCTAGCTGGTTATCCAATGGTAGATGTTAAAGCAACATTGTTTGATGGTTCATACCATGATGTCGACTCATCAGAGATGGCATTTAAGATTGCTGCATCAATGGCTTTGAAAGAAGCGAAAAGAAAATGTAAACCAGTATTACTAGAACCGATAATGAAAGTGTCTGTTACTACACCTGATGAATATTTAGGTAATGTAATGGGAGATTTAACTTCAAGACGTGGAAAACCACTAGGTCAAGAATCAGTGGGAAGTGCGCTAAGAATCATAGCTACAGTTCCACTGTCTGAAATGTTTGGGTATGCTACTGCATTAAGAAGTAATACTCAAGGTCGTGCTTCATTCGTTATGGAAAATGATCATTATGAAGAAGTACCAAAAAATATCGCTGAAGAAATAATTACAAAAACCAGCGTTAATTAAAAATAATACTTGAATTAAGTTCAAGCATTAGATAAAATAGTATAGAAATAGGAAATGGAGGAAATAGAAATGGCAAGACAAAAATATGAACGAAATAAGCCACATGTTAATGTTGGTACTATTGGACACGTTGACCATGGTAAAACAACTTTA